>JAFZFU010000059.1 GCA_017555745.1 Bacteroidales bacterium | reverse complement strand
TTCCATGCTCCCTTCTTGGGTCCTCAATTTTGTTTATTATTATTGATATATCCATATACTCTCAATTAGTTTTATATCTAACGAGATTCTATTTATTTTATTCTATATTATCTAATTTGAAGTGGTGCGTTTGCCCTGCAAACCCGGTTCTTCTCGCGATGAAACCCGGGTGTTGTCGTGATGAAACCCGGGTCTTATCGTGATCCAACTGTGCTATTCAGGCGATGGAAGTGCAACGGTTAGGCGATAAAAACATGCAATTTTGGGCTTCTATGTGTGTCGTAGACAGAAGCCAATTAACATTTGTAGATTTTGTTTAACATTTTACAACCCTTCTAACTACCAAAAAACGGATGGTAAACAGATAAAATATGGCGACGTTTTAAATAAAATGTGTTATATCAACGATGGTGATACAATATTTATGGACAATTGTTGTTTTTTGCAACGTGTGGAAAACAAACTGCCGTGTGTGATTGTATATTTAGCCGGAGAGTGGCAGTGGAGGTCTTCCCGATAAAACAATTGAATGATATTATAAATTGTATTTTACAAAGAAAATAACCAAAGAGTCGAAATCATAAGATGAATAGTATGAATTATCTGTTGCGAAATTGTAGAAGAGCGTTTTTTGTGTTTGCACTTAGCCTTTTTGTGGTGAATGGTGTTGTGTGTCAAAATATTTTTGTTGGTGGCGATATGCGCTATGGCCATATATTGTGCAACGACGATCAATCGCGTGCTCATATAAACTCTTCTACCTATGGCTTTTCGTTTTATATAGGTAACAATTTTGCTGAAAACGAGTATTGGCATAGCTATTGGAATTTTCCTTCGTTTGGATTGGAACTTTCTTACGATTATATTGATAATGCTGTTACCGGCAATAAATTAGGTGCATTGTTTTTTATACGTCCATCGTTTTACAAAACCGAACGCTTATCGCTTAATGCCTATTTAGGTTTAGGATTGTCGTATTTTTCCAAGGTATATCACAAAACCGACAATCCACATAACACTTACATCGGTTCTCATATCAATGCTTTGATAAACTTGGGTGTGCAAGCCGATTATTTTGTTTCGGAATATATGGCTCTTACCGCTGCCGCCAAGTTTAGTCATTCGTCGAATGGGCAAATGTTTCGCCCCAATTTTGGATTGAATTTCTGTCAGTTCGAGGTGGGTTGCGAATATTATCTTGATGGATATAAATACGATGTGCCTGAGGCGAAGGAAAGTAATGTTAAGGATAATGCCGTTAATATCTCTTTCTCGCCGGGTATTACAGAGTCTAAACATACGGGCGAACACTATTTTGCGTCGTCGCTTTCCATAGCTTATTCGCGTAAGTTTCATCCTTGTTTTGCCTACGGCATAGGTTACGATTTTATGTACAACGGCACCATAAATGCCACTCCTTGGTATACCGATGCATCGGTGGAGGACTGCTTTTCGCAGGGCGTGGTGGCCAACTTCGAATGCTTGTGGGGAAGAGTGGCATTGCGTGTGGGACTGGGTGGATATGTGGTGAACGGCAAACATCAAAAACTGCCCTACTACGAGCGTGTCGGACTGTTCTATTATTTAGGTCGTGAGATGAATCAATACATAGGCATTTCGATAAAGGCACATGCCGCCAATGCCGAGTTTATAGAGTGGACATACGGCATAAGTTTGGGTTAGTTTTGGGGCAATGTCAGCCTATTGCACCTCTTTGTGTTGCTTGAAAGTCTGTGTTCAGTAGCATACATTCAAAAAATATTTCCTATTACAAAATAAATTTCGTATCTTTGTACGTTTTTATACGTAAAACACATTATATTAAAACGGATATAACTAACAATAAATTAATAAGATAATACTATAGATAGATGATTGGTTTTTTATCGAAAATATTTGGTAATAAGTCGCAACGCGATTTAAAAGAGGTAATGCCTTTCGTTAATGAGGCAAAAGTTGTGTATGAGACAATGAAAACTTTGTCGAACGACGAGCTAAGAGCTAAAACAATAGAATTTAGAGCCGAGATACGCAGCGCCATAGAAAAAGAAGAAGGTGAATTGCAGGAATTGCGTACTCGCATAGAAAACGAATACGACATGCCTGTAGAGGAAAAAGAAAGTATCTACAAGCGTATCGAACTATTGGAAAAAACATCGTACGATAAGACTCAGGCTGTACTTAACAAGATACTTCCCGAAGCTTTTGCTGTGGTTAAAGAAACTGCACGCCGTTTTGCCGAAAACGACGAAGTGGAAGTTACGGCTACCGACCGCGACCGCGACCTTTCGATAGTACGCGAAAGTGTAACCATACGTGGCGATAAGGCATATTACAAAAATACATGGTCGGCAGGTGGCAACACCATTAAATGGGATATGGTACACTATGATGTGCAACTTATAGGTGGTATAGTGTTGCACAACGGAAAGATAGCCGAAATGGCTACCGGTGAGGGTAAAACTCTTGTAGGTACATTACCTATATACCTTAATGCTTTGCCCGGAAAAGGTGTACACGTGGTTACTGTGAACGACTATTTGGCTAAGCGCGACTCGGAATGGATGGGTATGCTATTCGAGTTTCATGGTTTGAAAGTGGACTGTATCGACAAATACGAACCACATTCCGAAGGTCGTAAGAATGCTTACTTGGCAGATATCACATACGGTACCAATAATGAATTTGGTTTCGACTACTTGCGTGACAATATGTCGCGCAACCCCGACGAACTTGTACAACGTCCGCACAACTATGCCATAGTGGATGAGGTGGACTCGGTGCTTATCGACGACGCTCGTACACCGCTTATCATTTCGGGTCCCACACCTAAAGGCGATGTTCAAGAATTTGACCGCTTTAAACCTATAATAGAAAAGATATACAATGCCCAACGTATGTTGGTGACTCAAATATTGGCCGAAGCAAAAACACTGCTTACTTCGGGCAAGCCCGAAGACGAAAAAAGAGGTGGCGAACTATTGCTTAGAGCTCATCGCGGATTGCCAAAAAACAAAGCCTTGATAAAGTTTTTGAGCGAACAAGGCATGAAGGCAATATTGATGAAGACCGAAAACTTCTACATGCAGGAGCAAAACAAGAATATGTATATCATCGACGACGAACTTTATTTTGTTATCGATGAAAAACAACATACAATAGATTTGACCGACAAAGGTGTCAACTTCCTTAGCTCGCTTGGCGAAAATCCTAAGTTTTATTTGTTGCCCGACGTGGGTTCGCAAATAGCTGAATTGGAAAAAGAAAATCTTTCGAAAGAAGAAATGTTGATACGTAAAGACGAGATATTGAAAGAGTTTTCGATACAGTCGGACCGTGTGCATACCGTAAACCAATTGTTGAAAGCCTACACCTTATTCGAAAAAGATGTCGAATACGTGGTTATGGACAACAAGGTTAAGATAGTGGACGAACAAACCGGTCGTATTATGGAAGGTCGTCGCTACTCCGACGGATTACACCAAGCCATCGAAGCTAAAGAAGCCGTTAAGGTAGAGGCTGCCACACAAACCTATGCTACCATTACATTGCAAAACTATTTCCGTATGTACAAAAAGTTGGCCGGTATGACAGGTACTGCCGAAACCGAAGCCGGCGAATTTTGGAACATATATAAATTAGATGTAGTGGTTATTCCAACCAACCGTCCTGTGGTGCGTAAGGATTTGGAAGATATGGTATACAAAACCAAACGCGAAAAATATCAGGCTATCATCAACGAGATAGAACGTTTGCGCGCCGAAGGCCGTCCGGTATTGGTGGGTACTACCTCGGTGGAAGTGTCGGAATTGTTGAGCAAGATGCTTACCATGCGTAAGATAAAACATAATGTGCTTAATGCTAAGTTGCACAAAAAAGAGGCCGACATCGTGGCCGAAGCCGGATATGCGGGCACTGTTACCATAGCTACCAACATGGCAGGTCGTGGTACCGATATCAAGCTTAAAGAAGGTGTAAAAGAAGCCGGCGGTTTGGCTATCATAGGCACCGAACGCCACGAATCGCGTCGTGTCGACCGTCAGTTGCGTGGTCGTGCAGGACGTCAAGGCGACCCGGGTAGCTCGTTGTTCTTTATATCTCTCGAAGATAATCTTATGCGTTTGTTCGGATCTGAACGTATTGCGAATGTGATGGACCGTATGGGATTGCAAGACGGCGAAGTGATACAACACTCTATGATTACAAAATCTATCGAGCGTGCTCAAAAGAAGGTGGAAGAAAACAACTTCGGTATTCGTAAACGTTTGTTGGAATACGACGACGTGATGAACAACCAACGTACCGTTATATACAACAAGCGTCGCAATGCCTTGTATGGCGACCGCTTGTCGATAGATATCTCAAATATGTTTTACGATACCTGCGAAGCTATATACGAACAAGCATACGCCGAAAAGGATTACGAATACTTTAATATGGAAATATTGCGTGTGTTTGGTATGGAAATGCCGTTTGCCGAAAAAGAATTATTTGATGGTCGCAAAAACGGTATAGTGGATAAGATATACGAAATAGTATATACTGCCTACAAAGAACGTATGGCACGCATGGCCGAAATGGCATTCCCATTCATCAAAAACATATACGAAAACACTCGTTACGAAAATGTGGCATTTCCTATCACCGATGGCAAAAAGACTATAAATATAGTTACCCCTGTGAAGAAATCGTACGAAAACAAGGGTCGAGAAATAGGTCTTTCTATTGAAAAGAATATCACCCTTGCCATCATTGATAACGAATGGAAAGAACACTTACGCGAATTGGACGACATTAAACAGTCGGTACAAAATGCTACATACGAACAAAAAGACCCTCTATTGATATACAAATTCGAGTCGTTCAACTTGTTCGAAAAGATGTTGTTGTCCATCAACCGCGAAATATCGTCGTTCTTGAGCCGTGCTTCGTTGCCGGTAAACCAAGACGAGAATATGCGTGAAGCCAAGGTGCCTACCAGCGACAATCGCAATCTTAAAACCTCGCGCGAAGAACGTGTGGCAGAACAACGCACCGCCGAACGCGAAAAACCACAACCCGTACACGTAGAGAAAAAAGTGGGCCGCAACGATCCTTGTCCTTGCGGCAGTGGTAAGAAATATAAGAATTGTCACGGTAAATTAGATAATCAATAAATAAATTATATATCATGAAAAGATTAAGCAAATCATTGGCAGTAGGACTGCTGACAGTATCGATGGCTTTGGCAAGCACTGCCGAAGCTTGTACCAACTTCTTGGTAACAAAAGGAGCCAGCAAAGATGGTTCTACATTTATTACATACGCTGCTGATTCGCACACTCTATACGGCGAATTGTATTATCGTAAAGCAGCATCTTTCCCAAAAGGAACTATGTTTACAGTTATCGATTGGGATTCGGGTCGCCCTCTTGGACAAATAGAACAAGTGGAACACACTTACTCTGTGGTAGGAAACATGAACGAACACCAATTAGCTATAAGCGAAACTACTTACGGTGGTCGTCCCGAACTAGAAGGACAAGGTGTTATAGACTATGGTAGCCTTATCTACATTACTCTTCAACGTGCTAAGAATGCTCGCGAAGCTATAAAAGTAATGTCTGAACTTATAGAAAGATACGGCTATGCCAGCTCTGGTGAATCTTTCTCTATTGCCGACCCTAACGAAGTGTGGGTTATGGACCTTATAGGAAAAGGTAAACCTGAATATGACACTATAAAAGGTAAAGCCAAAATTAAAAAAGCTTACAAAAACTGGAATCCCGGTGCAGTATGGGTAGCTATGCGTGTTCCTGACGGATACGTTTGTGGTCATGCAAATCACGCTCGTATAACCGCTTTCCCTATGGAAAAAGATTCTAAAAACTCTATCAGCAGCAAAAACATGGCTCGTATTTTCGAACCAAACGTTGATGTTGTGTATGCTTACGATGTTATAGATTTTGCTAAACTTAAGGGTATCTACACCGAACGCGATGGCAAATTCAGTTTCTCCGACACCTATGCTCCACTTGATTTCAGTGCTGCAAGAGGTTGCGAAGCTCGCGTATATGCTTTCTTCAACAGAGTAAACTCTAATATGAAACAATACGAAAAATATGCTATGGGTCACGACTTTACTACTCGTATGCCTCTATGGATTAAACCTGACAAAAAATTAGGTTTGGAAGATGTAATGGCTATGATGCGCGACCACTACGAAGGTACTTCTATGGATATGACTCAAGACCTTGGTGCCGGTCCTTACCAATGTCCTTACCGTTGGAGACCAATGGGATGGAGCGTTGATGGCGTAAACTATGTTCACGAACGTGCTACTTCTACTCAACAAACAGGTTTCTCTTTCGTAGCTCAATGTCGTTCTTGGTTGCCAAACGTCATTGGTGGTATTCTTTGGTTTGGTGTTGACGATACTTATAGCACTGTATATACTCCTATGTATTGTGGTATCAATAGAATTCCTTTGTGTTTCCGCGAAGGTAACGGAAGCATGGTAGAATATTCTGAAACTTCTGCTTTCTGGTTATTCAACCGCGTTACAAACTTTGCTTACTCTCGCTACAACGATATGATAAAAGACATCATTAAAGTTCAAAACCGTTTGGAAAGCG
>JAFZFU010000058.1 GCA_017555745.1 Bacteroidales bacterium | reverse complement strand
GTAATTTTGCAAAGTCAAAAATACAAATAAAATGCAGTTAGACACTAAGGATCAGGTATGTATATTTTCGGGACGTGCTACAGAAAGTTTAGCACGCAAAGTTGCCGAAAAATATGGTAGCGAATTGGGAAATTCGGTGGTTTTTCAATACGCTGATGGCGAATTTCAGCCATCTTTTGAGCAAACTATTCGCGGAAGAAAGGTATTTATCGTGCAAAGCACTATCCCTCCGACAGATAACTTGTTTGAGTTGTTGATGATGATAGATGCTGCAAAGCGTGCTTCTGCTTTGCAAGTGATAGCAGTTATACCTTATTATGGTTTTGCACGCCAAGACCGTAAGGATAAACCGCACATTCCACTTACAGCTCGTTTGGTAGCCGATATGCTTACAGCAGCGGGTGTGGATAGAGTAATAACAATGGATTTGCACGCCGATCAAATTCAAGGTTTCTTCAAAGTGCCTTTGGATCACTTGTTCGGTTCGTCGTTGTTTATGCCATATATTCGTTCTTTGGATATTCCTACAGAAGACATTTTATTCGCTTCTCCCGACTTGGGCGGTTCGCGTAGAGCCGGTATGTATGCCAAAACGTTGGGCAATAGCTTTGTAATATGCTACAAACAACGCAACAAACCTAACGAAATAGGTATAATGAAACTCATAGGTGATGTAAAAGACAAGCACGTAATATTGCTCGACGATATTATAGACACCGGTAGCACTATGGTTAAGGCTGCTCAGTTGATAAAAGAAAGTGGTGCAAAAACTGTTCGTGCAATGATTACTCACCCTGTATTGAGTGGTGATGCAATAGAAAAAATAGAAAATTCGTGTTTGGAAGAACTTGTAGTAAGTGATACAATACCATTGAAACGTCCTTCGGACAAGATAAACGTATTGTCGACCGACTGGTTGCTTGCCGAAGCTATTCGCCGTATTGTAAACTACGAATCTATCAACGATTTGTACGAAACTACAATTCACCATAAAGGAATAATTGAAAGGTTGTAAGGTGTTACACCTTTGTTTAAATAAATAATTGTTTAATAAATTAAAAAGAAAAAACGATGAAAATAGTATCGATGAGTGGTTCTCTTCGCGAGAACGTAGGGAAAAAGGATGCTAAAGCATTGCGCCGCCAAGACCGCGTACCATGCGTTATGTATGGAAAAACAGAACAAGTAATGTTTTCTGTTCCTCAAGTAGAATTTAAGCCTTTGGTGTTTACACCAGATGCTGCTTACGTTGAAATAGAAATCAACGGACAAAAAAGAATGGCAATGTTGAAAGACATTGAATACCATCCTGTAACAGAAAATATTATGCACGCTGATTTTTACGAACTAAGCGACGACAGACCAATCGTAATGTCTATACCTGTATATTTGACAGGAACATCTGTAGGTGTTATGAAAGGTGGTAAAGCTGTTTTGAAAATCAAACGTTTAAAAGTAAAAGCATTGCCAGCTAATATGCCTGAAAAGATAGTGTTGGATATTACCAACTTAGATCTTTTGCAAGGTATAAAAGTTCAAGATGTTGCTACTGACAATTTTGATTTATTGGACGTTAAAAGTAGTGTAGTTGTTTACATTAAATCTACAAGAGCTGCCGCAGCTGCTGCTGAAGCCGCTAAGTAATTTATTTTTGCAACGAAACGGAAAAAAGAGTCATGAGATATACGCATGGCTCTTTTTTATTGTTTTGATATTATGACAATGAAGTATAAGTATATTTTGTTTGACCTCGATCGTACATTGTGGGATTTTCAAGCCAATAGTTTCCAAACTTTTAAAGAAATGTACGAGAACTATGATTTAGGAACGTTGTGTAACACCACGTTCGATAATTTTTATTTGCAGTACAAATCTATCAATGCCGTACTATGGGATATGTATAGGCAGGGTACTTTACTTAAGGAAGTGCTTTATGTGAAGAGATTTTCGCTTACTTTGGAACACTTTGGTGTGGTGGATAATTCCGAATTATCGCGACAGTTGGGCGACTTTTATGTGTTAGAGGGGCCTAAAAAGACCGCTCTTGTGGATGGCGCTCGCGAACTCTTGGACTATATGTATGCAAAGCACTATCCTATGTACATTGTGTCGAATGGTTTCAAAGAGGTGCAAAACGAAAAGATTAAAACTTCGAACATCGATAAATATTTCAAAAAAGTTTACCTATCGGAAGAGATAGGTTATCAAAAGCCTAATAGGAAAATATTTGATGCTATACTGCATGATTTGAATGCTGCACCATCAGATTGTGTGATGATTGGCGATGACTATGCTGTGGATATCGTAGGGGCTCGTAATGCCGGTATCGACCAAATATATTACAATCCCGATGGTATAGAGCAATCTATATCGGCTACTTGCGAAGTGAAGAATCTTAGAGAGATAATGGATATTTTGTAGTTGCGTGAGCATAATATGTGCAAATATTTTCGGAAAAAGTTTTATATGTGAGATTTTTTTTTTATCTTTGCAACCGATTTGTCGGTAAAAACATATCATAATATCGATTATAAGATGCAGATAAATAAGCAATAACGAAGTAATGCTTAAGTTTTAATCTGTGTGTTGTTAGACAAAAAAAGAATAGAGTAGGGGTGTCTAGTATTAGTATCTCCCGATTTTTTCTATTTTCCTAGTGTAGGTAGCGGTATTTTTTATCGATTCTTTGTAGTAGAAGTTAATAATAGCGATAGTGGCATTGTTTATTGAACTGAGAAGTTAGTAAAATGTTGTTATCGAGAAAGTAAAATAAATAATATAAACAAAAAAACAATATAGATTATGGCAAATTATCGTATAGAAAGCGATTTGTTGGGACCACGCGAAGTTCCTGCTGAAGCTCTTTATGGAGTTCAAACATTACGTGGTATGGAAAACTTCCATATCAGTGGAGCAAAATTAAGTGACTATCCAAGCTTTATCAAAGGTTTAGCAATTACAAAAAAAGCTGCTGCTATTGCTAACGAAAAAGTTGGAATGGTAACTAAAGAACAATGCGATGCTATCGTAAAGGCTTGTGATGAATTATTAGAAGGTAAACATCATGAACATTTCCCAGTGGATATGATCCAAGGTGGTGCCGGAACTTCTACTAACATGAACGCTAACGAAGTTATAGCTAACCGTGCATTGGAAATAATGGGAAAAGAACGTGGACAATATGAATTCTGTTCTCCTAACGACCACGTAAACGGTTCTCAATCTACTAACGATGCTTATCCTTGTGGTATACACATGGCTATGTACATGGAACACTTAGAATTCATCGGTCACATAGAAATGGTTATCGAATCTTTAGAAAAGAAAGCTAAAGAATTCGAACGCATTATAAAAATGGGTCGTACTCAATTACAAGACGCTGTTCCTATGACATTAGGACAAACTTTTGGCGGTTTTGCTGCTACTCTTCGTCTTGAAATTGAAAACCTTAAAGCTGCTGCTCAAGAATTCTTAGTAGTTAACATGGGTGCTACAGCTATCGGAACAGGTATTTGCTCTCTTCCAGGATATAGCAAACATTGTATCGACGCTTTGCGCGACATTACAGGATGGGATATTACTTTGGCTGAAAACTTGATAGAAGCTACTTCCTCTACAGCTTGCTTAGTTCAATATTCTTCTGCTTTGAAACGCTTAAGCATCAGAACTAACAAAATATGCAACGACCTTCGTTTGATGAGCTCTGGTCCTCGTTGTGGTTTACATGAAATCCACTTGCCAGAACGTCAACCAGGTTCTTCTATCATGCCAGGTAAAGTTAACCCGGTTATTCCTGAAGTGATGAACCAAATTAACTACAAAGTTATTGGTAACGACGCTTGCATAACTATAGCTGCTGACAACGCTCAACTTGAATTGAACGTTATGGAACCTGTTATGGTTTACTCTTTATTCGAATCTATCGAAATATTGAGAAATGGTTTCGACACATTGCGTACTTTCTGTATAGATGGTATCGTTGCTGACGAAAAACGTTGTCGCGAATTAGTTGAAGGTTCTATCGGAATCGTAACTATGCTTAACCCAATCATTGGCTACAAACAATCTACTAAGATTGCTAAAGAAGCTGCTGAAACAGGACGTGGAGTTTACGAATTAGTATTGGAACACAACTTGTTGACAAAAGAACAATTAGACAAAATATTGGTTCCTGAAAACATGATTGAACCAGTTGAAATAAAATTATAATTGTTGTTGATTGATAGTATTTCTTAGAAGTTTAAACTTCTAAATAGCAGAGGGTGTCGTAAACAGCGACACCCTCTTTTTTTACATGCTTGTATTAGTAAAATGTTATTCTTTTGTGTTTGATATAAATATTTTAGGCAAAATACCCACTCTCTATTTGTTTGTTTTGTAGAAAATTATTACCTTTGTATGTTATTATCATGACACTAAATTCTGTTATGATATTGAATATTAGATAAAAAACGAACAAAAAGATTTACATAACGATAAAAAAATATATTTATGTCGGCAAAGTATAATGAATATAAACAATTAAATCTAGCCCAAATAGGCGACGAAGTACGTAAATTTTGGGAAGAAAATCAAACTTTCGACAAGAGTTTGAAACAAAGTGAAGGTCATCCATCTTTTGTATTCTTTGAAGGTCCTCCTTCTGCTAACGGACAACCTGGTATTCACCATGTGATGGCAAGAACCATAAAAGATATTTTTTGTCGTTATAAAACCCAGAAAGGTTTTTACGTAAAGCGTAAAGCCGGTTGGGATACTCATGGTTTACCTGTAGAACTTGGTGTGGAAAAGAATCTTGGTATAACCAAAGAAGATATAGGTAAGAAGATATCGGTAGATGACTATAACCGTGCTTGTCGCGAAGAGGTGATGAAATACAAAGACCTTTGGGACGAGCTAACTAAAAAGATGGGGTATTGGGTAGACCTTAACGACCCCTACATAACTTTTGAGAATGAATATATCGAAACTCTTTGGTACTTGCTTTCGGTATTGTATAATAAAGGTTTGCTTTACAAGGGTTATACCATTCAACCCTATAGTCCGGCTGCAGGTACAGGCTTAAGTTCGCACGAGCTTAACATGCCCGGCTGCTACCGCGATGTGAAAGATACCACATGTACAGCACAATTCAAGGTGGTGGACAGCGAAAACGCTATAGTGAAAGACATTCAAGCTAAGGCAGCTGAACAATTCCGAAACAACCTTTACATATTGGCTTGGACCACTACTCCGTGGACATTGCCTTCCAACACCGCTCTTTGTGTTGGTCCTAAGATTGACTATGTGGCAGTAGAAACTTTCAATCCTTACAATGGTAGTCCTATGGTATGCTTGTTGGCCAAAGCCAGAGTGGCTGCTTACTTTGATGCCAAGGGCCTTGATGCTTCTTTTGAAGAATACAAAGCCGGCGACAAGGTGATACCTTACCGTGTAATAGCCGAATATAAAGGAACCGACTTATTGGATATCCATTACGAACAGTTGTTCCCATGGGTTGACCCTGTTTCGATGGACGAAAACAAGAAGTTGGAAAATCGTAAGAACGAAGCATTCCGCGTAATCCCAGGTGACTATGTTACTACCGACGATGGTACAGGTATAGTGCATATAGCTCCTACTTTTGGTGCCGACGATGCCAAGGTGGCCAAAGCTGCAGGAATACCTTCGCTGTTTATGATAAACAAGAAGGACGAAACCCGCCCAATGGTTGACCTTAGCGGTAAGTTCTGGTTGATGGACGAACTCAACGACGACTTTGTTAAGGAGTTTGTACACGTAGATGAATACAAGGAATACCAAGGTCAATGGGTGAAGAATGCCTACGACCCACAGTTTACAACCAATGGAAAATACGACG
>JAFZFU010000057.1 GCA_017555745.1 Bacteroidales bacterium | reverse complement strand
TTCTTATTCTTTATTAAAGTAAACCAAAAACAGTCGTAATAGTGAATAATGTAAACTATAAATAGTCGAGAGTTATTAACCAGTCAACTTAAATCAGTCTAAAGACACAAATGTGACAACCTAAATCAGCAAATCACAGTGGCTTCATAA
Source organism: Bacteroidales bacterium (assembly GCA_017555745.1). Classification (GTDB taxonomy): domain Bacteria; phylum Bacteroidota; class Bacteroidia; order Bacteroidales; family P3; genus HGM05376. The sequence continues at coordinate 22,198 of JAFZFU010000057.1, read as the reverse complement.
CCATGCGGGTTGCGACTTAAAACTCCCATACTTAGAGATCGTAAGTATGGGAGTTTTGGCAGCTAAACTGCCGAGTTTTTTATCGAAAGTATGGGGGTGATAAATAATATATGCGAGTTGTATGTCGGGGAATTTTGGTGGGCCCGATAGGCTTTAAGTGTTGCTAAAATAAAAAAAAGAAGCATTCTCTTTCTTTCGGGGAATGCTTCTTTTTATGTTATTTCAGTTTGTGCTTAGACCATGTGTCTTTTACTTTTCCTCCCACTATTATTGTGGGTATTTGTTGCTTGCCTTGCAGTGAGGATTCAAACGATACTGCATCTTTTATTTCGTCAAACAGTTGTCCGAAGTCTAAGTTGCCCATGTTTTCGCGTAGTGTCTTTAATAGATAGTATGTAAAGAAACCGTGTTGTTTGTCGTTGAAACCATATACTGTTTGAGTGAAGTCTGCTGCACAGAATATCACTGCATTTCCGCGTAGGCGCATACCTTTTGTTTTACCGGTGTTGCGTGGATAGGTTATAAGAGTGTTTCCGTCGCGTAGTTTACCATCGAAACCGGCATCGCAGAATATGGTTAACGAGTTGGCAGGCACTTTGTCGAACTGTGTGCACATTTCTTCGAGCGACATACATTCTTCCAAGAAGCGTTTTACTTCTTTCTTGGTCAGTGGTATTGCTTCTTTGTCGTCGGTTTGCGATTTACCCCACTTGGTGGTGGTTAGCGATTTTGCATCGGCGGGTATTATATATGGTAGGTTTTCGTAGTCCACTATTCCGTAGCCGGTGTAGTATATAATTATGTTGCCGGTGCCGTTGGTAACTTTCATAAGGTTTTTAAGCCAATCCAAACCGTCTTTTTGTATCTCGTTTCGGGTTGGGTTTTCCAATAGGCGTATGTGTCGTTCGGGTATGCCTAGTATCTTGGTGCAGTATTCGCGGAACACTTTGCTGTCGTTTGCCGCATAGTCTACATCGGGGAACGAGTATTGATATTTTTCGTTTGAGAGTATCAACACAAAAGCATTTTTATTGGTTGGTTCCACTTCCGGTATGTTGATGTCGATATCGGTGTCGGTGGCTTTCATGTTTTGCACCATCATCTCTATTTTTTCTTCGAAAGGGTTATGCACAAGAATGCGTATCGAACTGCGGCGGTAATGACTTCCCAACTCTTCTATCTGCCATGTTTCCAACTCATATTTGTTGTTGGTTTCGCCCAAAGCGTTGATGGATTTTTGTAAGAAGTCTTTTACGCTTTGTGCTCTTAGGAATGCCAATTCCGAATTGGTGGTAACGATATCGTTTGAGAATAATGTCAAACGTGTAGGTATGTTGTCGAAGGTAACCGGAGTGTAGCGGAAGTCGCCGTATTCGCCTTTGTACTCGATACCGGCAATGGCTTGCGCATCGGTGGTGCTTGTAATAAGTATGTCTATGTCTTTCCCTTCGGGGAAGAACTCTTTGCAATCTTCGTTTAAAAACTGTTTGGTAAGGTTGCAAATGGCGCGGCATGAGTTAGATTCGGAGTAATTGTATGTGCCTGCAGGGTAGTCGTCGGAGTCGCCATTGGGGTTGATGCATTGATATGATATTTCGTAAAGATAGTTCATCTCAACATCTCCCGATTCCAATGTGTCGTATACTATTTCGGATGTTATTATTACCTTGCCTTCGTCGTATAGTTTTTCTTGCAAGGGTAGGTTTAGCAACATGCGTTCGGCTTTGCGGTTTAGTATTATCTGGTTGCTTCGCACGCTGTTTTTTATTATACTTACCGCTTTGCTTCTATAATCGGAGTTTTTCCATTCTTCGCGTTCGGTTATCTTTTCATAGTCTTGTGCTATTGTTTGTAGCGAGAATAAAGAACAAAAAAATGCTAATGTCAGTACCTTCAAACTACTACTTTTTGCCACTATTGTATTTATTTCTCTCATAATTGGTGTGTATATTTAAAAATAAATTTTGCTTACTAAAGTGTATATTATTTTATTTATCAATTGTTTAAAGATAACTATAGGCTGAATGCCATATACTTTCTTTGCTTTGCAAAGATAAGAAAAAATAGTGTTATTATGGCGTTTTTCTCAAAAAAAATAGCATATTATTTTTGAGGGGGTATGGTGTTGTGTATTTTGTTGTTGTGTGGATAATAAAAAAGGTATAACCATCACCGGTTATATTTTTATATAATAAAAATATGCAGACTGTTTTATTTTGCTTTTCCTTGGTTGGCTACGCTTTGCATTTTCTTTGCAATTTCTTCGGCGTCACCCAAGAAGAACTCTTTTGTAAGGTTCATGTTGTCGTCGAATTCAAATACGTATGGAACAGCGGTAGGTATGTTGAATTTGATGATTTCTTCGTTTGTCATACCGCGCAATTCTTTTACAATACCTCTAAGGCTGTTGCCGTGAGCCACTATCATAATTTCGTCGTGTTTTTCAAGAGCTTTCAAAATTACTTCTTGATAGTAAGGCATCAAACGTTCGATGGTATCTTTCAACGATTCTGTCAAAGGTACTTGTTCGTCGGTTAATTCGTTGTATCTTGGATCCATTCTTGGGCTTCTTTCGTCGTGCATATCTAATGCAGGTGGTTGTACGTCAAACGAACGGCGCCATAACAATACTTGGTCGTCGCCATATTTGGCAGCGGTTTCGGCTTTGTTTAATCCTTGTATTGCTCCGTAGCTTTTTTCGTTCAAGCGCCAGCTTTTTTCTACAGGAAGGTAGTCCATATTCATGGCATCCAATACATTGTTAAGAGTTTTTACTGCTCTTTTTAAGTATGATGTAAAACACAATTCAGGTTTGTATCCTTCGGCTTTAAGAAGTTTTCCGGCTTCGAAAGCTTCTTTGCAACCATTTTCGGTTAAGTCAACATCTGTCCAACCGGTAAATAAATTAAGTTTATTCCATTCACTTTCTCCGTGACGTATAAGTATAAGTTTTTTCATATAACGTATATTTTTCTTTTTATCAATTTGTTTAATAACGCAAGATGTATTTTATTATTGCTTTTTATAATACTTATTGTAAGTATATATCTATCAGTCCTTCGGGAGCAACGATGTATATGGTTTTGTTTTCGCGGTCGACTTTATCAATAATTTGGTCGAGTATAGGAATAAGTATCTCAGTGTCGCCGTTCATGATTTGGAATAGAGGCTGTGCCGGATAGTCTATAACAGAGGCTATGGTTCCGATGTTTCCTTTTGAGGCATCTACAACGGCAAAGTTTATTATTTCATGAAAATAAAATTTCTTACCTGTTAGTTTGGGTAATACACTCAATGGTAAGAAAAGGTTTTTTCCTATCAATTTTGTCGATTCTTCGGCAGTGAGGTCTTCGAAACGAACTATGGCTTTGTTGCCTTTAATGTTTATCGATTCGATAAAGTAGGGGAGTAGTTTGCCACCCACTTCAACAAATACCGAATCCATTTCGGCATAATCCATTGGCTCATCAACGTCCAAAAAGAAAACCACTTCGCCTTTGTAGCCAAAAGGTTTGGTTATTTTACCTAACTGAAAGCAATCTTTTATTTCCATCTATATCTTTATGTTTGTATGTGTATTCTATTTATTGCAAAAACAAGGAAGTATTGCCTTGTTTTGATATGGCAATGACTTCCTTTTTTTTTATTAAACAACAAATATATTTACTTTTTACGGGTCATTACTGCTTTTACTTTTGCTATGATGTCGGTGGCTTTTAAGTGATAGTTTACAAGCATTTGTTCGGGTGTTCCCGATTCGCCGAATTTATCATCTACAGCCACGTATTCCATAGGAGTGGGGTGGTTAAGAGCCAATGTTTGAGCCACGCTGTCGCCCAAGCCTCCGTTATACAAATGTTCTTCGCATGTAACCACAGCACCTGTTTTCTTTGCCGATTTTATTATGGCTTCGGTATCCAAAGGTTTTATGGTGTGTATGTTTATTACTTCGGCCGATATGCCTTCAGCTTCAAGAGCCTTGGCAGCTTCTAATGCTTCCCATACCAAATGACCGGTAGCAATTATAGATACATCTGTTCCTTCGTTCATCATTTGAGCCTTTCCTATTACAAACTCTTGGTTTTCTTCTGTAAAGTTAGGCATTTTTGGACGACCGAATCTCAAATATACAGGACCGTTATGACGCATGGCGGCAATGGTTGCTGCATGTGTTTGGTTGGCATCGCATGGTACTAATACCACCATGTTTGGCAATGCTTTCATCAAAGCTATATCTTCCATGGTTTGGTGTGTTGCACCGTCTTCGCCTAAGGTAACACCTGCGTGCGAACCACATATTTTTACATTTTTATTGGAATAAGCCACTACTTGACGTATTTGGTCGTATACACGTCCTGTAACAAATTCTGCAAATCCACCTACAAAAGGAATTTTTCCCGACAATGAAAGTCCTGCTGCTATACCCACCATATTGGCTTCGGCAATACCACATTGGATAAAGCGTTCTGGATAAGCTTTTGCAAAACCATCCATTTTTACAGATCCTGTAACGTCGGCCGATAATGCTATAACTTCCGGATTTTGTGCCCCGGCTTCTACCAAACCTTCTCCAAAACCGCTACGAAGGTCTTTCATTTTCTTATTTTCGTAAGTTTTCATCTATATGTTTTTTATTTGATTTCAAATTAATTTTCTTTTGTTCTTCTATTTCAAGATTTGTTCTATCGCATCATTATGTTGGTTGTCGTGCCTGCATCTACTCGAAATTTTTGTGTAATGGTGGTCGGCTCTGTCTTGGTGTCAACGGGAGACAATACCGCCACATAGTCGCCGGGCATCAATAATAAACGTTCCGATGCTTTGCCGGGATCCAAGTCGCACACATATTTCCATTCCACATCATCAACGGCGAATACGCTGCCTCGTGTGATGGTATTGGGTTTGGTAATATTTATAAGGCCGGGTGTGGGTATTACCAAATCGGTATTAGATGTGTGTTGTATATCTATACCGTTAAGTACCATATATGGTGTCGATAATATCTCTATATCATATCGGCCTGCTTGATATGCTACTTTCTCGCCTATCGTTTGGATGTTTACTATTTCCTTCTCGCCATGTTTCCTTACCACTATAGGGTATTCCGGAATTTGATATTTCGTACGTTTGGCTTCGTGGGTGATAGTCAAAAATCCTTGTTCAATCTTGAAAGTTAAATTGTTGGTTTTATCGTGATCAAATACGATATTAGTCTTGGCAACAGAAGGTTTTGAATAAACTTCGATATTGTACGAAATAAGAGGGTCGAGGGTAAGTGTTTCATTCTTTTCCGACGAATATATTGTTTGATATTTTGCTATCCCTGTTTGTGCATCGTAAAATATGATGGGGAGAGAGGTTTCGTAGTTCATTCCCGATAAGTCTTTTACTTCTATTTTTACTTCTGCTTTCTCTTCGGATAGTCTGAAAACATCGTACAACGATTGTGTGTATTGTTCTTCTTGTGGAATATGGATAAACTTTCCGGCACAATTTAGGTTGCTTTGGAAGTTTTCTTTTTCGCCTATTCCCAATACAAACGTTTTCACTACCACGCCGCTATTCTTTATTTGTCGAGCTACATCGCATATCGATCCCTCACAGTCGTCCATGCCATCGGTGATGATGACTATTATGTTTCGCGAATTTCCTGTAGGAGGAAAATCGTTGAGAGAGCTTGATAATGCCGTAGCAGCTTCGCAACCACCTTGTGGAACAAGTGTTTTTATTTTACTGCGTAGTTTGTATATATTGTCTTTTTCGAATGGTACTTCGAGTCGTGTTCCGTATGATTTTTTGTTTAAATGACCAAACACACGGAGAGCCACATCTATTTCGCTTTTGTTGCTGATACTATCCAAAAAACGTAGTAGCACTGTTTGTGTTACTTTTATTTTGGAGTCGCTTTGCCATTTGTCCCACATGCTGTTAGAGCAGTCCAGTATAAGCAATACCCGCGTTTTGTCCGGAGTAGAGTTTTCCTCGCTACTCTTTTGTGCCATTCCGTTTACGGATGTAGCATAACAAACAAACAACATTACTAATATCTTTAGTGTTTTCATCACCAACAACAAATTGTTTTATCTGTTTTCTAGTAGTCGCCCAAAGTTTCTTTTAGTTGAGCCAAAGCACGTTCTAGTTCATCATTGCTTGGAGCCACACCGTGATATTTGTTGGTGCCTTGCATAAAGTCTACACCATATCCCATTTCGGTTTTCATCAATATCACTACCGGTTTGCCTTTTCCTGTAAGCGATTTTGCAGTGGCAAATGCGTCAAGCATTTGTTGCATATCGTTTCCGTTTTCAACTTCTACTACTTGCCAATCAAAAGCTTCCCATTTTTTCTTTAGATCGCCAAGCGAAAGTACTTCGTCGGTAGTACCATCGATTTGTTGACGGTTGTAGTCTACTGTTGCTATTAAGTTGTCTACACCTTTAGCACCGGCATACATTGCTGCTTCCCATATTTGACCTTCTTCTAATTCGCCATCGCCGTGAAGAGTGTATACTATTTTGTTATCATTGTCCATTTTCTTTGCTATGGCAGCACCTATTGCTACAGACAATCCTTGTCCCAACGAACCCGATGCCATACGTATGCCCGGTAGTCCGTGTTCGGTAGATGGGTGTCCTTGTAGGCGAGTGCCAAATACGCGGAAGGTTTTAAGTTCCTCAACAGGGAAATATCCGCAACGTGCCATTACGCTATATAGCACGGGTGTTATGTGCCCATTCGACATAAAGAACATATCCGAGCCTTTGCCGTCCATGCTAAAATTAGCAGGGTCATGTTCCATAACATTAAAAAATAATGCTGTCATAAATTCTGTACAGCCCAACGAGCCGCCGGGATGCCCCGAATTAACAGCGTTGGTCATTCTTACTATGTCTCTACGAACTTGAGTCGCAGTGTTTTGTAATTCCAATATATTTGCCATTTGTTTAATTTTTATTTTGCAAAGATACGAATTTAATTTAATATAGTAGGCTTATCTGACACTTAAAAATTTATCTTCCGGACAAATAGCTAAAACTTTCTCTGAATAGAAGGTTTAATACCCTCTTTTATCTAAGTTTTTTGAATTGATGAGTCGTATAAAAAACGGATAAATAACCACTTTTTTCGATGTATGATTTGTGTTATGATTTTGCTGCTGTGATATGAGATATTCTTTATCAAAAACTGTCTAACTGATAGATATATAATGTGTTTGGTTGTATGTATATCGTTATTTCTGTTTTTGAGATAAAAAATGCCCAAAAAACGTAAATATGACCTTGTGTAGGGTCGAAAAATACTGCTGTTTTGAGTGTTTCGCTGTTGCAAGTTGATGATAATATATTGCGTTTAATCAGAGTTTTATGTCTAAATCGATAAAAAATATTGCAAAAAAGTTGGTGGATTGAAATAAAATTAGTACCTTTGCAAACGATTTAATCAAATAACGGTGGGTGTAGCTCAGTTGGTTAGAGTGCCGGATTGTGGTTCCGAAGGTCGTGGGTTCGAATCCCATCTCCCACCCAAAAGAGAGAATAACGAAAGTTGTTCTCTCTTTTTGTTTGTAGGTCTTGCCAATATGTGGCGATGAACTATATTATAACAAAAAAACGTTAGGAGTCAAACATTGACGCCTAACGCAACAAACAAATTTATACACTAAAACATGAGGATTCTATCTTTATTCCGAATACTCTTTTAATCGGTTTATCAATTTTTTTCGGCAAAAGAAAATTCTACTTTTTACTGTTCCGATGGAGAGATTCAGTTCTTTTGCAATTTCTTTGTACTTATAGCCTTTGTACTGCATTTCGAAGGGAATGCGTTGTTCGTCCGAAATATTGCCAATGGCTTCTTTCAATTCCTTTACGCTCAGTTCGGCTTCAGGCATTCCATACGAACTTTTGGTCGAGGTGTTTAAATAATAGGCATCTTCGGTTTGATCGATTATGGTAGCCGATTTCATTGACCTACGGTAATTGTTTATAAACGTATTTCGCATAATGGTATAGGTCCATGCCTTCAAATTTGTGTTGTCTTCAAATTTGTCGCGATAGATTAGCGCCTTTAAAAAGGTGTCTTGTACCAAATCTTTAGCATCATCTCTGTTGTTGGTTAGTGAATAAGCATAGTATTCCAAACCTTCTTTTAGCTTGATCAAGCAAGCATTGAATTCTGACGTTTCCATTTTTTTTCTATTTATTCTTTGTAATATCTGAATAATTTAAATACAAAAAGCGTGCCAAACCACAAAAAAAGATATTTTTTTGAGAAATAAAATAATGGCAACTTCTAAAAAATCCACGTTCTATGAAATATTATCATGAAATAAAAGAACTTTTGTGTGATTGACTTCGTCGATGTTGCTCTTGCTCGAAAGAGCTAATGTTGAGGCATTGCTCTTTATTCGCTTAATCGCAATGTTTGTCTTTTTTTGGGGTCTCTTTCTGTTTCTTTTTCAGTTGTATAGCCCGCTATAATCAATCAAAAGAAAGTAAAAATCTTCTCAATAAAATTTCACAAATCACTTGCAAAGTAATTTTTAGAAATTGCCGAATGAAACTTTTTTCCGTTTTTTAAGTACAATACTAGTATTTATTGTTATTATTCGAAAAGACCATGGTAGAAATAATTTGTAAAGATAAAACAGAATTGCCACAAGTAGCAGCGTCGTTATTGGAAACTTTCCACAGCGATAGATTTTTTGCATTCTTTGGAAATATGGGTGTGGGTAAAACCACATTGATAAAAGAGATATGTGCAATTTTGGGTGTTGAGGACAATGTGTGTAGCCCCACATTCTCTATAGTAAATGAATATATAAGCAGTGAAGGCGAATCGATATATCATTTTGATTTTTATCGATTGAAGAATCTCGAAGAAACATACGATATGGGTTATGAAGAATATTTCTATAGTGGAAATTATTGTTTCGTAGAATGGTCGGAAAAGGTGGAAACACTTTTGCCAGACACATATATAAGGGTAAACATAACCGAAGAAAGTAATGGTACTCGAAAGTTTTTGGCTCAGAGAATAATAACTTAAAAAATAGTATTGTATGGAATTAGATGTATCGCATGCTACGCTGGAAAAATTGTTTTCCAAAACCAAGCGTAAGCAAAGATATATAATAGGAGTTCCTATCGAGCGAGAGTTCGACGAAAGTCGTGTAGGACTTACTCCTCAGGCTGTATCGTTGCTGATAGAGGCCGGACACGAAGTGCGGGTAGAAGCTAATGCTGGTGCCATAGCGGGCTTTAGCAATGTGGATTATTTAGAGGCCGGTGCCTCGATAGTAGGGATTGACGAGGTCTTAGATGTTGACGTCATTTTTAAGATATTACCTCTCAATTTGATGGAGATAGAGCGCCTGAAATTCGGCGCAACAGTGTTTTCGATAGCCAACAATCGTATGCAAAGCGAAAAGTATTTTTCGTTGTTGATAAAAAAGAAGGTAACAGCTATAGCATACGATACTTTGCAAGGCAAGAAGGGAAATCTTATTATGATGGATGCCATCTGTAAGATAGTAGGTAATGCTTGTCCTCTTATTGCCGGAGAGTATTTTTCGTCGTACAATAAAAATAGAGGATATCTGATAGGTTCTGTAGCCGGTACTCCTCCTACGGAAATAGTTTTTTTGGGTGCAACCAAGGTGACAGAAAAAGCGGCAAAAATATTTCTTTCGATGGATGCTTCGGTTAAGATATTCGATCGTTCGTTGTCGCGATTGCAAGATATAAAAGATAAGTTGGGCTGCTCGGTATATACTGCTACTTTGTATCCCAACTTGTTTCAAGATGCGTTGATGAGAGCTGATTTGGTTATTGCCGATTCGTTTTCACATATCGAGGGAGAGTTTTTTATAACCGATGATATGGTAAAAAAGATGAAGCGTGGTAGTTTGATAATTGATGTGGGAATAGCACGAGGCTCGAGTGTCGAAACGTCGGTGCCTACCACTATAAAAGACCCTGTATTTATCCGCCATGGTGTGGGACATTATTGTGTGCCTAATATTTCGACTCGCTTTCCGGGTGTGTCGTCGATGGCTTTCAGCAATGTGCTTCTGCCAATTTTGTTTGAGATATCGAAAGGCTTTTCGTTTCACGATTTGCTACAATTATATAAAAGTTTAAGAACGGGTGTATATATTTACAAGGGTATAATAACCGACGAAAGTGTAGCATCAAAATATGGTTGGAACGCCAAGAAATTGGATATATTATTGGATTTACCAATGTGCTAATATCTTAATAGATACATAAATAAAAAATAAATTTGATAGTTTCCATTTTATTTTGTAACTTTGCCACAAAATATTAGTAAGAAAATTATTTTATACCGAATATAAAAATATAAACATAATGTCAGATAGTCTTGTAATTATACCAACATATAATGAGAAAGAGAACATCGAAAAAATTATTCGAAAAGTGTTTTCTTTGGCCAAAGAATTTAATGTTCTTATTGTAGAGGATAATTCTCCCGACGGCACTGCCGATATCGTTAAGCGATTGATGGAAGAGTTTCCAAATAGATTGTTTATCAAAGAGCGTAAGGGTAAGTTAGGTTTAGGTACTGCTTATCTCGATGGTTTTCGTTGGGCTTTGGAACGCGATTATCAATATGTGTTCGAAATGGATGCCGATTTCTCTCACAATCCCGACGATTTGGAACGCTTATACGAGGCTTGCTCTTCGGGCAGAGGCGACGTTGCTGTGGGATCGAGATATGTTGATGGTAAAATAAGTGTTGTTAATTGGCCTATTATGCGCTTGCTTATGTCCTATTATGCTTCGGCTTACGTTAGATTTGTTACCGGTATGAAGGTATACGACGCCACAGCAGGTTTCGTATGTTACACTCGTCGTGTGTTGGAAAAGATGAATTTCGATAAGGTACAATTTATCGGATATGCTTTCCAAATAGAGATGAAGTTTACAGCCACTAAGCTTGGCTTTAAGATAGCCGAAGTGCCTATTATATTTACCGACCGTGTGCTTGGTACATCAAAAATGAGTATGAAGATATTTAAAGAGGCTTTCTTCGGTGTATTTTCATTGCGATTCCGCAACTGGAAAAAATATTAATCGATATTTTTCAGCCAATATATGCTATCCGAAATTGCTTGTTCCAAAGCTGTTTCGGGTAGCATTAATTCTTTTTGGGCTTTGGCATTTGTGTAGTATTCCTTTACACATAGCTGTCGGGTGTTGCGGCTACATACCTGAGTTTTTATTCCTACCTTACGCAATAAGTCGCCTATCAGTCCTACACTATTCGTTACCCAACAAGGTATGGGTATAAGCAGTTGGCGGTATTTGAATATTTGTTTTTGTATGGTATAAAATTCCAATAATGTCTTGTTATGTGCTGTTGCTATGTATTTTTCGCCGTTGCGCCCCATTGTTAGTGCGTTTACGGCAGTGGTGGCTACATCCTTTACGTGTACAAATGATTTGCCACCCGAAGGCACCGGCATAATAGGCTTTTTGTATCCCATCAGCAGTAGTTGCCCCGAACTGGGTTTGGTGTCGTAAGCTCCAATCATAAATCCGGGATTTATTATAATTACGTGTCGGCCCTCTTTTTTCGATGTTTCGACAAATAGGTTCTCGGCTTCTTTTTTGGTTATGGCGTAGTACGATTTTGTGAACGGATATTGCATTTCTGCGTTTTCATCGGCAGGGTGTTCCATACAGCCATATCCTATGGTGTTTAGTGTGCTTATGTATACTATGGTATTTATGTTTAGTTTGTCGGCTACCTGTATTACGGTTTGGGACCCTTTTACGTTTACATTGTAAAAATCGTTATAGTCCAAACTCATATCGGTGGCCGATGCCACATGTATTATGCTGTCGCAGCCTTGTGCACTATCCAGTAGTTGCTCGTAGGATGTAAAGTTGCCTTTATATACTTCTACATTATTATGCTTTATCAGTACACTGTCTGTATTGCGCACTATGGCTCTTACCTTGTGGTTGCCATTTATCAGTTTTTGTATTATATTATGCCCAAGAAGTCCGTTGCCACCTGTAACCAGTACTTTCATATTCTTGTATATGTTGTTTGTTAATGAGCTTCAAGCCAGTTGTCGCCAATATCGGTGCTTACCTCTATGGGTATATCCAGCGGTAGGGCGTTTATCATCTCGTTGCGCACTATGTTTGTCACCTCGTCTAATTCGGGCTTGTATACGTCAAATACCAATTCGTCGTGCACTTGCATTATCATTTTTGATTTTAGCTGTTTTGCCTCAAATGCTTTGTATATGTTGTTCATGGCTATTTTTATCATGTCGGCCGAAGTGCCTTGTATAGGCATATTCACCGAGTTGCGTTCTGCAAAGTTTTTGAGTCCGGCATTTCGCGAGTTGATGTCGGGGAGGTATCTTCTTCGTCCGAGCATTGTTTGGGCATAGCCATATTGGCGTGCAAACTCTATGTTACCTTCTATATAGTTCTTTATGTTGGGATATTGCAAAAAGTATTCGTTTATCAAAGTGGCGGCATCTTTGCGTGGTATGTTTAGTTGTTCCGACAGCCCGAATGCCGATATCCCGTATATTATGCCAAAGTTTACCGATTTAGCGTTTCGGCGCAGTTCGGGTGTTACTTGGTCCATGGGCATATTGTATATTTTGGCGGCTGTGGCGGTGTGCACATCATATTTGTTGGTAAAGGCGTCTATCATATTGCTATCGTGGCTTAGCGATGCTATTATTCGCAGTTCTATTTGCGAGTAGTCGGCAGCCAATATTATATAGTCGTTGTTGCGGGGTACGAATGCTTTGCGTATTTCGCGACCTCGTTCGGTGCGTATAGGTATGTTTTGTAGGTTGGGGTTGTTCGAACTCAACCGTCCCGTAGCTGTCACCGTTTGATTAAAAGTGGTGTGTAAGCGGTTGGTTTTATCCGATATCAGTTTAGGCAAAGCATCCAGATAGGTGCTTATAAGTTTCGATAGTGAGCGATATTCCAATATCAAAGGTACTATAGGGTGCTTGTCTATCATTTTTTGCAACACATCTTCGGCTGTAGAGTATTGCTTAGTGGCTGTTTTGGGTGCTTTGTCAACAATTTTCAGATGGTCAAACAGCACTTCGCCCAATTGTTTAGGCGACCCTATATTGAATGTCTTTTCTGCATGGGCATATATTTGTTGCTCTATTTCGTTTTTCTCGTTTTGCAGTTGTGCGGAGTATTCTTTCAGGTATTCGGTATCTATTCTTACTCCTTCCGTTTCCATACTCAGTAGCACATCAACCAACGGCATTTCTATTTCGTTAAATAGTTTTTCCACCTTCGTTTGCTGCATTTCGAGGGTCAATACCTTTTGCAACTGTAGTATTACGTCGGCTCTTTTGCAGGCTATGTTTGTCAGCAATGTCGAGTCGATGGCGTCGAAATCGGTTTGGCGGTTTTTACTGCCGCTTTTGCCTATCAGTGCTTCGAGATCGTAAATATCGGTGTTCAGCATACTCGATGCTATAAAGTCAAGGGTGTGGCGTGCTTCGGAGTATAGCAGGTAGTGGGCTATCTGCACGTCGAATATAGCTCCTTTTATAGTTACACCTTTGGCTGTAATTAAAGTATGTTTCAGTTCTTTGGTGTTGTAGGCCGCTTTTGCTATGTTTTCGTCTTGCAGTATTTGTATTGCCAAGTCCCAATCCTCGTCATCTTTTAAGCGTAGATAGGTAGTAGTGCCGTCGCTGCAGGCAAATGCCATACCGTCTATATATGTGTCGGTATAAAGTAGGTATATACCTATATGTTCCTGTTTTAGAAGTTTGTTTTTTAGTTCTTCTCTCATTTCGCCGTTTTCTACATAGGTGTATTTGGCGTCGCTTTCGGCTTTCGGCATCGAAACGGGTGCCGGACTTTCAGTGGGAGAGTCGAACAGTGTTGGTTGCGCATTGTCGGCTGCTTTGGCGCTCTTGGCTTTGAAGGTCTTGGTGTTGCTTAGCTTTATGTAGTTTTCGGGATCGGATACCGAGTAGTCTGTAAAAAACTTTTTGGCAAAGTTTTTAAACTCCAATTCGTCGAATAGTTCTTTTAAGCGGTTATAGTCGGGAGTTTTCAACTTCAGTTCTTCTTGGTCGAAGTCGATGGGAGTATTAATTTCTATTGTTGCCAGTTCTTTCGAAAATATGGCTTGGTCGGCATGTTCTTTTACAAGGTTCCGCAGTTTTTCGTTTGTTATCTTGTCGGCGTTTGCTATCATATTTTCTATGGAGTCGAACTCGGCTATAAGTTGTTTGGCTTTCTTTTCGCCTATGCCCGGAATTCCCGGAATATTGTCCGAGGCATCGCCCCATAGTCCCAATATATCTATAACCTGTTCGCAACGTGCCACCGAAAATTTTTCCATTATCTCTTTTACTCCCAATATCTCATCGGGGCGACCCATCCTTCCGAAGCGGTACATCGATATATGTGGCGACACCAATTGTCCAAAGTCTTTGTCGGGTGTTACCATCAAAACTTCAAAACCTTCCTTTTCCGCTTTTTTTGATAATGTGCCTATCACATCGTCGGCTTCGTAGCCTTCGCATGTCAGTATGGGTATTCTAAAACCTCTTATTATCTCCTTGATGTATGGCAATGCCTGTTGTATGTCTTCGGGCATGGCATCGCGGTTGGCTTTGTATTGCTCAAACATTTCGTGTCTGAAAGTAGGTGCCTGCAAATCAAAGGCCACTCCTATATGTGTGGGGTTTTGACTGCGTATAAGGTCGTACATAGTGGTTGTAAAACCCAACACTGCCGAGGTGTTCAGTCCCTTCGAATTGATGCGGGGATTGCGGTTTAGGGCATAGTAGGCTCTGTATACAATGGCCATACCGTCAAGAAGTAGAAGTTTATTTTCCATCTGTTATTTATTTTTTTCGAACTGCAAATTTACGCAAAATTATTTACAAAAGACCTCGATGGATAAAATAATTGTAAACAAACCTATGTATAATTTGCACAATTAGTGCAAAAAATGTATTTTTGCACTATGTTTCGTAACAACGGAATATTGTACAAAAGATTATTAACCAATAAAATAATATAGGAGAAATATATATGGGAAGAGCGTTTGAATACAGAAAAGCTCGTAAAATGAAACGTTGGGGCAACATGGCTCGTACGTTTACCAGAATAGGACGTGAAATAGAAATAGCAGTAAAAGCCGGTGGTCCGGACCCCGATTCCAATGCTCGTTTGCGTTTGTTGATACAAAATGCACGTACCGAAAATATGCCTAAAGAAAATGTGGAACGTGCCATAAAACGTGCCGTATCGAAAGATACCACAGCATATAAAGAAGTGGTATACGATGGTAAAGGTCCTTACGGTATTGCCATAGTGGTTGAAACAGCCACCGACAATCCTACCCGTACCGTTGCCAATGTCCGTGCCGCTTTTGTACGTGGCAAAGGCGAATTGGGTACTATGGGTATGAACGACTTTATGTTCGAACGCAAGTGTAGTTTCGTGGTGGCATATAAAGAAGGTATAGATATGGACGAGTTGGAATTGGAAATGATAGATTGTGGTATCGACGAAATATTCCGCGACGAAGACGAGATACTTATATATGCCGATTTCCAAAACTTCGGACCTATACAAAAATATTTGGAAGACAACAGTTTTGAAATAAAATCGTTTAAATTCGAACGTATACCTACCGATCTTCGTCAGCTTACCGAAGAGCAACAAGAAGAGGTAAACAAATTATTGGAACGTTTGGAAGACGACGACGATGTAACCAATATATTCCACAATATGGCATAATCCTTTTTTATTGCCGTTGGCTTATATCAAAAGCGGTAATCGGTTTCGACCGATTACCGCTTTTTTTGTCTGCTTTTACTATTTGGATATCGAGCTGTTGTATCTTATCTCGTTGTAATTTTTTTAGGCAATTTCTAAAAATTGCTTTGCCGGTGATTTGTGGAATTTTTAGAAGTTGCATTTAGAACGTCAATGTCAATCCTAAACTTGGCATTATGGGCAGTTGGTCTACACGTTCGAATGTCAAGCGGTTAAAGTAAAACATATTCTCGCGGTTGTATACATTGGTTACGCTTGCGTTTAGTTCCAATATAGAACGACGGCCTAACGAGAATTTTCTTTTTGCCGATATGTCGAAACGATGATAGTATGGCAGTCTGCCTTGGTTTATGGCCGAGTAGTATATTCCCACTTCGCCGTTGACATCTGTGTAGTCGGTGTTGATGTTGTCGAAAGGCAAGAATTCGTATATGCCTCTTGTTTTGGTGTATGGAAATCCGCTGCCGAAGTTCCAACGTGCGCTAAACTCCCATTCTCGCGAGTCGCCGGCGGTATACGAAAGCATGGTGTTTATGTTGTGTCGTCGGTCGTAGTGTGGGTTGTAGGTCCCTTCGGCTTCGTTGGTACGTTCTATATAGCCAAGCGAGTAGGCTACCCACAGGTATATCTTATCGTACGAGTATTTGGCGCTGAAGTCGATACCGTAGGCCTTGCCTTTTTCTATTACAAAGTCGGTGCGTAGATATTCGGGCTTTTCGTAAGCTCCGCCTTCTTGGTATTCAGTCGAGTTGTCGTACATTTTGTTGCGGTTCATATTTATCAGTTGTGAGAAGTTTTTGAAATATGGTTCCACGTTTATCTGCAAATATTCGTTTATGTCGTATTCCACTCCCAATATCAAGTGTTGGGCTTTTTGTATAAAACTCGATACATCTTCGCCTTCAAACGACGATGATATTCCCAAGTTTTCCGATCCTGTAAGGAAGCCTGTAAACAGGTTTACCACATCGTTGTCGGATTTGGCGTCGAGGAAGTTTTGACTGTACAGACCTGTGGCCAATTTGAAACGTAGTTTGTCGGTGGCGTTGTATTTTATGGCTAAGCGTGGTTCGGGACTCACTTCGGCCACCGAGGCATAGTATACAAAGCGGAAACCGGGGTCGAAGAGCCACTTTCCTTTTTTGATATTGTATGTTAGAAAGGCTGCCATCTCGCTGGTATTCTCGGTTTGTTTAAAGTGGCGACCAAACGAGTTGTAAAATTCATAGTCGGTGCCGTAGCCTTCCAGGTCTACACCATATTTAAGTTTGTTGCTACCTATAAAATAGGTCATGTGCAATCCAAAGGTAAAACCGTTTATGCGGCTCGATTTTGGGAAACCGGAATTGTCTTGCAGTGTTATTTTATAGTCGGAATAAGCAAAGTTGCCTTCCATAATGGCGTTGTTGCTCGTAACAACGGCAAAGTTGGTACCCCCTCCGTAGTTGTACCAATTGTAGTTGGCAAGGGCTTGATAGTTCGACACATCGTCGGTGTAGTTAAATCCAAACAGACTTATCTTGCTGCCATTTTCAGATTGTAGTGTAAGTTTTCCGTAAAGGTCCATAAAATCGTATGGCAGACTGCTGCCCATATAAGAGTAGAACAGTTCCGACGATTTCGAAAGATATGAATTTTTGGCTGTTATCAAATATGTTATGGTGCTTTTGCTGTTTTCCGACTCGCGTTTCAGCGGGCCTTCCAATATCATGCTTGCACCCAATGTGGTTATTCCTATTTTCCCGGTGTGGTGGCGTTTGTTGCCATCGCGTGTGGTGATGTCCATAATCGACGATATACGTCCGCCATATTCGGCACCGAAGCCCCCCGTATATATGTCGGCGCTGAGTATTACATCGGTTTCGAATACCGAAAACAACCCTATCGAGTGGAAAGGATTGTATACCGACATGCCGTCGAGTAGCGTTTTGTTTTGAATCATCGAGCCTCCGCGTATGTATAGTTGTCCGCCTTGGTCGCCGGTAAAGGTAACGCCAGGAAGTATTTGTAGGTATTGCGCCAAGTCGGCTTGGCCGCCTATCGACGGCATTTGTTGTATTTGTTTGGGCGAAATTTTTTCTACCGATACGGTGGTTTCCAATTTGCGTTCTTCGCGGTTGCTTTTTACCTTTACTTCTTTAAGGGTGTGCGACGCCTCTTTGATGTATATTTTTTTTGTTACGGTTTGTCTGTTCGACAGCGTTATTTCTTCCGAATAGTCTTCAAAACCTACATATCGCAGTGTAAGGGTGTACTTGCCATCCGGAATTTTATTGATGGAAAAAAATCCGTTTATATCGGTTGCCACCCCATAGTTAGTGCCGGCAAGTATTATGTTGGCAAAAGGTATGGCTTCGCCGCTGTTGTTGTCGTAAACAAAACCTTTAATGGTGTTTTGTGCCATCGACGAAAAAGCGGACAATATCAATATGAGTAATAGTAATGTGTTTTTCTTCATTTTTTTAATGTAATATTTTAAAGATTAGTTCTTTTAATAATTCTCCGTCGGTTATGGTGCCGGTGTTTTCGATACCTTTCGATTTGAGGTCGGCGGTTTTCAGATAGCCTATTATGGAGGCAAGTTTGGGTAACGAGTAGTTTGTTGCCGCCACTTGATAGTCTTGCAAATAGTAAGGATGTATACCCAAAACGGAAGACGCCTTATTCTTGTCGTCTAACTGATGGAATATCATAATCTTGATAAAGTAGGCATAAAGATTTGGCAAAATAGCCTGTATGGAGTTTTCTTTCGGGTTGGCGGCAAAGTGGTTGATTATTTTATTGCATTTCAGCACATCTTTTTGCCCTATGGCGTTTTGCAGTTCAAATATGTTGTAGTCCTTGCTTATGCCTATGTTTTCTTCTATTATGCTTTCGGTTATCTGGCTTCCTTTTTGCAGACTGATGAACACTTTCGACAGTTCGTTGGCTATCTTGCTCAGCTCGTTGCCTATCGATTCGGCTATTATGGAAGCACCGCGTGGCGATATATCGTAGCCGTTTTCGCGAACATACGACATTATCCATTCGGGTATTTTATAGTCTTTGAGTTTGTCTTTTTCAAACACCACGCCGTGTTTGGCTATCGATTTGTATGCCGCACTGCGTTTGTCCATTTTTTTGTGGCGATAACAAAATACCAAAACGGTTTGCGGTTGCGGGTTGTCCAAATAAAGGGGCAACTGATCCCATTTGCGAATATCTTGGGCCTCTTTTACCAAAATCAACTGATATGGCGACATCATGGGAAAACGACGTGCCATGCTGATAATGGTTTCCATCGACACATCGCGACCATAAAGAACACTTTGGTCGAAGTCGCGGAAACTTTGATCGATAAATTGGTGCTCAAAGAAATCCGAAACAGTATCTATACCATAGTTTTCTTCGCCCGTAAGCAGGTAGATATTTTTTACCTTCCCACTTTTTAGATCTGATATAAGTTGGTTTTCTGTTATTGCCATTTGTTGTGTTTTAACTTGCAAAGATACTACTTTTTTGTGGTATATCCCCTCTCCAGGCATGTTAAAAATATAAAACACAGCGGACGCTTTTGTAAGTGTCTGTGCCTCATTAGTCTGTCTTTTGTCGTGTGCTGAACTTTACATATAAGGCACACTATGCACTATTGGTTGCATATACTTGGTGCTATTTCTTTTTTTTGCCGCCTTATACTTTTTTTTGCATACCCGGTGCAAAAGATTTCGTTTCCCGCTCAAAAACTTTATTCCAAAGTTTGGAACAAATATTTCAAACTTTGAAATATATATTCCATGCTTTGGAACGAATATTTCAAACTTTGGAATATAAAAATGCTGTACCCGAAAATAACTTTTCTAAAGGGCGTCCATTTTTTTTGATATGGGTTTAAAGTAGAGACGCGACCATTGGCACGTTTCTGATGCTACCCGGTTGCAAAAAAAATAATAGTGATGTTATTTTTTCGCTGTTTTTTGCACATAGTGTAATATAACACTTTCATAAAACGTTTATTGAAAAAATATCATAAGGTGAGAGAACATTTTAAAGAGATGGTTATGCGTAACAAGGGACTGATTTGGTACGTATGCAACGACTTCGATGTAGGGAGAGCCATGGACATTAATGATAAATACCAAGAGGTTGTTTATCAGTTGTGGAAGGATTATCCGCAGTTCGACAGTCGCTATCCCGAAGCGCCGTGGGTATATGCGGTGGCAAGGAATGCTATGCTTATGCTTAAACGCAAAAACAATATGGTATTTGATACTCTCAACGATAATACGGAAGTAGGATACGATGCTTCCAACGAACAGTTAGAACAGTTGTGGCAAATGATAGATAGTTTAAATCCCGACGATCGTAAAATAGTTACTTTGCACCTCGAAGGGTATAACTACGAAGAGATAGCCGCTAAAGTGAATATATCGAAAGGGGCAGTGGCAATGAGGCTGACCCGAATAAAGAAGAAATTGAAAAATATGTACGAAAATGAAAGATAACGATTTTGAAAAACTATGGAACAGTGGCGCTACGGCACGGAAATATAGCCAATGCTCCATATCCGACCACGAGTTGGAAACCATTATAGGCAATGCCATCGAAAGGGATAATAAAACAAGGAAAAAACATTTTCCGATATGGCAAAAACCGTATGTGTATCTTGCCATGGTGGCGGCATGTGTGGCAGCCGTGGTGGTAGGGCTGTGGCAACTCCGTATAAACTCCGTATTGATTCCGAATACCTCCGAAGCATTGCAGCCTTCGCCCACTATATTGGTGGCACAAACCACCGATATGCCTGTCACCGACACCCCAATATTGCATCACCACGACGATAAGCCTGCAACCATAACCGATAATGAAATAAAAAACTCTGCAGACCATACCACTAATAAGCATAACCAGACCCGATATGCCGAAAACGAACCTGCCACACCGCAGCCCGACATCATAGCCACCACCCCTATAGAGCAAGAGCATATCCCGGTGCTATTGGCAGAAACTGAAACACAAATAGAAATAGAACAAAACCTTGTTGCCGACACAGCCTATATGATAGCCGATGTCTCTATAGAAATAGAAAGACAATTGACCGAATTGCAAATGTATTGCAATACAAGATGTTCAAGTAATGAGGTTTCGATGATGTATTTTAATACAATGGGAAAAATATGATATAAAATGATATTGAGTGTGAAAAGTGTGAATATAAAAATATTATTAGTGCTGATATTGACGATATGTAGCAATAAACTATATAGCCAAACGGAGCTGTATAAGCAATACGAGCATCGCACCGAATTTACGGTGATGTGTATAATGCAATATCCTATTACCGACAGCGTTAAGATGAATGTTACGTTTTTTGCACCACGTAATGAAGATGAACTTTGGCCGATGATACAAGAGTTTAATATAACAAATTTGAATAAAGATACAGTATTTAATAGATATGGGAAAGGGAAAAGGTATCCATTATACACATATGATGTTTATGCGGATGATATAAAAAAGAAATATGGAAAAGTAACATCTGCTGAAGACTACAAAAATATTTCAAAGCTGATATATAGCTATCATACAGGTGTGATAATGATTTATCATGATATAGAAACAGAGGAAAGGTATGATGCTCTGATAGAATATTTGATAGATGCATTAATAAACCCTGAATCATTACCGGATATAATTAAATAAAATAATATGTATAACAAAATGAAAAAAGATAAAATAAACAATAAAAACATAGAACTAATGTACAGAAGATTATCAAAAGTAGTGCTACTATCAGTAGCCTTGACAGGAACAATGGCTTCGTGTCAAAAAGAGGAGATACTAGTATCTCAAGAGTTGAGCCAAAAGTCTTTGGCTCAAGAAACATCTACTCTCTTCTTTAAGATAGATGGTAAAGAATATTATAAAAAGTTTAATTCGCCAGAGGTTCGAGAAGACTTTATTTCTTATCTTATAAGGCTTACACTGAGGGGACATATTATAACTATTCAAAGTAATGGTAGTTCAGAATATGCTCCTGAAGAAACGGATAAACAAGAAATTGAAACCGCCGATAAGTTGGAGATTAAAGATTGGACCATAAAGATGAGTAAAGAGGGTTATGAGGTAGAAATCAATTTTGATAAAGAAACCGGAACCTTCCGAGGAATAGCAACTCGTGGTGGCGAAACCGAACGTGGTACTACAGCCGTTTCTACCGAAAGAGATACGGTTAGTATGTAAATTAGGATGATAAAAAATGATGTACAATGAGTATTAAACCATTTAAAAACAGCCATAGGCTGATTGGAGGGATAAGTATGACATAGAGAATAGAATATAAAAACAAACGAAAAAATGTTGCAAGTGCAAGGAACGGAATCTAAAAATTTGAA
>JAFZFU010000056.1 GCA_017555745.1 Bacteroidales bacterium | reverse complement strand
CCTCAAAATAGTGCATTCTCACGATGTCTATTTTCTCATCGTACTTGAAATTTTCTCTTCTTTTTCTTTTGGTTTCTTTATTCATATTTTGTTGACTTTTGTGTCAACTTTTTTCAGCACAAGACAGTTTCGAAGGACAAGTGTAGGGGGCACATATACCATATACAATGGTAGCAAAAAACAAACAAAAAGGGCAAAAGTACAACGTATATACTTTTGCCCTTCGTTTGTTATATCGTGGGGGTGATGCCTTATGCCTTGGCATCTTTGGTTTTCATCTTTTCGGATATAAATTCTATTACAAATATCAGTGCAAAGCCGGCTATCATCAGTGCTATGGCGGCACAGAACTGCGAGTCGCAAGCCTGTGGCAATATGTTTTCTTGTATCAGTTGCACTTCGCCATCGGCATACACTATGGTGTCGATAGTGTTTTTCCAAGGCCATATCTTGTTTATAGATCCAAGCATAAAGCCTGTAAGTGCTGCTTTGGTTATCATCTCGAAGTTTTTGAATAGCCAATCCAAAACATGAGAGAATGATACTATACCTATAAGAGCACCAACCATAAATATGGCTATAACATCTATTCTGAATTCTACCAACGACTCTAATATATAGGCATATTGTCCTAATAGTACAAGGATAAAACTTCCCGAAATACCTGGTAATATCATGGCACAAATAGCTATAGCACCGCAAAGGAATATATACCAATAAGCTCCGTTTTGTCCCAGTGGGGCATTTTCGGGAGAGGTTATAAAGAACGATGCTATGGCAAACACTATAAGTGTAAGTGCTGTTTTCCAATTCCATTTAACGGTCTTGCCTACAAACACTACCGAGGCTACTATAAGTCCGCAGAAGAACGACCATACAAGTACGGGGTGTGTTTCCAAAAGGTAGGTGATAAGTTTGGCCAACGAAAGGAAGCTGACGGCTATACCTGCCACAAGACATACAAGAAAGTTGCCATCCACATTCTTCCAAAATTCACGGAAATGTCCGGTAAAGAATAGTTTGATGTTGGCAAGGTTTATGCTTTTGATGGCGTGTATCAAGCGTTCGTATATTCCTGATATAAATGCTATAGTGCCACCCGACACACCGGGAACCACGTCGGAGGCTCCCATGGCCACGCCTTTAAGAAATAGTAATATCCATTTTTTCATGTCGTATATTTATTTATTATCAAAGTATGTATAATACGCAAATAGTCTTCTTTTATTTTAGTATTGCTGTTAATTTTCTGTTACATTTATCATTGCCAAGGCTTTTTCTATTACCTCTTTATGGTCGAACGCCAACACCGGCATACTGTCAATCTTACACCATGCTATCTCGGCGGCATCATCGAGAGCCTTAATGGCTGTGGTTTCTTTATCTGCAAAGCAGTAATAGGCCACCGTTACAGTACGTCCGCGTGGGTCGCGATCAACTTTCGAAAACACACCTATCAAGTATAAATCAGACACATCGATATTTGTTTCTTCTTTAAGTTCGCGTACTGCACATTGCTCTATAGTTTCGTTCATATCCATAAAGCCGCCGGGCAACGCCCAACAATCCTTATAGGGTTCGTTTTTACGACGAATAAGTATTACCTCCCTCCTATCGTGCGAAAAAACAAGCACATCGGCAGTGAGAGCAGGACGAGGATATTCGTAAGTATAAACACCTTTCATTATAATTAATCTATTTATTTTATTATCTCTTTAATCTTAAACTCCGAACGACGGTTGTTTGCACGGCCTTCTTCCGTATCGTTAACATCTATCGGTTGAGTTTCACCATAGCCTTTATAAGACAGTCTTATATCCTCTACACCATTTTCGATAAGGAAGTTATATATTGCTTGGGTGCGACGTTCGGATAACACTTGATTGTCGGTATCATTACCCACATTATCGGTATGCCCGCTTATCTCTATCGTTACTTCCGGATTATTTTGCATAAAATCGCGCAACTTTAGCAATTCCACTCTCGATTCGTCTTTGAGGTCATATTTGTTTGTTTCGAAGAATACGTTTTTAAGTACAACGCTTTCGCCGACCAATAGTTTTTTCATCGGCACATTTTTCAAGAATGGTTGTTCCGGTGTACCCGACAGCAGTTCTATGTTTTCGGAATAAAATAGGTAGCCGCTCATACTCACATTAAGAGCATAATTTTTGTTGGCCGGAAGACTTATCAGAAACGAACCCGTAACTGCATCGGCAAATGCCGATACCACTTCGTTTTCGTTTTCAAGGTCTATAATCCTAAAGTCGGCGGCAAGTGGCTGTTTAGTCTTTTCGTCGAATACTATACCCTTCATATATGTGGTAGGTATAGGCTGAGCCTCTTTATATAGTTCAAAAGAATATAAATCCTGACCGCCACAGCCTTCGAGTTTGTCGCTCGAGAATATTGCCATATTTCCACCTGCACCCACTATAAGATTCACCTCCTCGCCCGATGTATTTATGGGGTAGCCGATGTTTGTAGGCATTGTCCATGTTGTATCGTCTACTCTGCGCGAGTAAAATATATCAAAACCACCCATTCCTATATGTCCGTTAGAAGCAAAATAAAACGTTTGATCGTCGTAATGGATAAACGGACAAGTCTCGTCTTGCGGTGTATTTATGCTATCACCCATATTCACAGCCTTCTCCCATCTCCCATCAGCATTCAATGTTGTTTTCCATATATCTTTTCCCCCTTTTCCGCCGGGACGGTTGCTGGTAAAATACAGTGTTTTTCCATCTATAGAGAACGACGGTTGCGAATCCCAATAGCGCGAGTTTACTGCGGAGCCAAGATTTTTTGGCTTCGACCATTTGTTACCCACCTTCTTCGACCAATATAAATCGCAACTACCCATACCGCCTTCACCACAAATGGTAAACACTATAAACCTACCATCTTGCGATATACACTGAGCACCTTCGTTATTGGTCGAATTCAGAGGCTCATCCAGACGTTGTGCCATAGTCCAATTGCCGGTAGCATCTTTTGTGGATATATAAAAATCCTCTTCGTCGGGAGTATTGGCAGTGGTGGTAGGCTTGCGAGGCTCTTTTCTGGTTATGATAAGGGTTTGCTCGTCGGCGGTAAGCGCCGGCAAATACTCGTCGTACTGTGTATTTATCATCTTACCCATGTTTTGAGGCTTGAAAGGTACAGGATTGGCAGTGGCATATTTTCTAAACTCAGCCTCAGCCACACCCTTACGAGCCGACGACTGCAAGTCGGCATTCTCGGTATCCAAAACAAGAAAAACATTGTAATATTGCTTAGCCATATCGTAATTACCCACATTCATCTCAAAACCGGCAAGCCAATACCAACCTTTGGTATAATATGTACTATCGGTAAGCACACCATTCAGATAGTGCTTTTTAGCATTGTTCATATCATTCATGTCGGCATAAATATCGCCAAGCATAAAATTAGCTTCAATAAAATCGGGTGCTATCTCCAATGTTTTCTCAAAACCTTTTATGGCTTGCGAAGTCTTTCCTTGAAGCCATTGTTGCAAAGTTTTCTCGTATTGCGATATGGCTTTTTTGTTGGAGGAATAATACTTTTGGGCACTGGCTGCCATCGAGCCAAACAATATTAATATTACAATCAGTTTTTTCATACCACAATTAACGCAACAGTTACAAGTTTATTGTTTTCAAACAACAGTAAAAGGGTGAACATACAGCACAATAGTAAGGTTTATTTTCCATAAAAAAAGCGAAGCACCCAAATGCTCCGCTTTTTTATTGTTTGTGTTAAGTACCTAATCAGACACCGGGCGAATCGCATACCCTATACCTCGACTTCCCCAGTAAATACTATGATCCTCATTATAATTACCATTAATATCTGTATAACCGTGAAAGTTATAACTATAGGAACAACATGTTTCATTAAAATCCGGTGTAGAAGTCCAAATATTACCGCCAAGTCCAACTCCGTCCAGCAACGATCCATTAATTACACCGGAAGCGGGCAGAAATATACTATTTCCATTTGAACCTACCACTTTCATACCATTAACACCATTTTGTGTAATCCATGTCCAAGTGCAGTTGTTAGCCAATTCTTCCAACTCTTCTTTGGTAGGCATACGCCATGTGCTGCCCCAATTAGCACGGGCTACATCGTAGGTAGTATTACCACTTATGTCTCCCAATTCTTGTCCATAGAGTGTATAATTTTCTTCGGTATATTCTGTTTTGGTAGTGGTTTCACCCCAAGCATAGTAGTTTCCATATTCTTCGGGTGTGGTTGCTCCTACATTGCAAGTTGCCCATTTTAGCCCGCTTGGTAAACCTAAGTCGACATAAGCATACCCGTTAACACCCGGCAATGTAGTAAAACTCTTTTCTTCGCCATACGCAGTGCCTTTGCTATTGGTAGCATAGGCTCGTACATAATATGTGGTACCATTTGTTAATCCCGTAATATCAGAAGTAAATTCTCCCACACCATTGCCGTCGGTTGTTTTGTTATTATCTATTGTAGGGTTAGGCGAAATGCTCCAACATATACCGCGAGACGTAACTGTGCTACCACCATCCGACGTTACATTACCTCCACATACTGCACTACTTGTTGTTATATTTGTTACACTATCAGTGACAATTGTAGCCAATTCTTCAAGAGGAGTTTCAGCTCCACCATTATTATCATTATTAATGGTACCATTATCACCTTTTTCGCAACTTGCTAAACCTAATACCATCGCCATAGTTAGCAATGCCAATCTTTTTAATGTTCTTTTCATTTCTATATATTTAGTTTATTATTGATTTTCTGTTTTTTCTTCAAATAACCTATTGCCATTTTATTGTTGTTTTGTCGGATTATATTTCGAATAATTTACACTTTGTTCGATGACACCCCTCCGTCGAACACTTTCTAACCCTTTGTCGAACTTTGCAAGCACTGCCACCGAAGAAAGTATTTTATCATTCCACACAATGTTGCAAAACACCAACATCTTTCTCAATATTTCAAACGAACTTTGCACCTCACTCTCTCGAAAACTTTTCTTTCGGACTGCAAAAGTAAACATTTACTACGACATAGAAAAATATTTGGCAGAATATATTTTAGCATATTGATTTATAGCAGTATTTGTATTTAATTCTCAGACAAAAATGCTATAATATTCAGAAGGCAACTTCTAAAAATTCCACATTTCGGATAAATAAAAGAGTGTTCTTTGAAACTTTTGCGTGCTTTGTGTCTTTTGCCGAAATATTTCTATTTCTTTTTCAATCGCATAGCCCGCTATGTTCAATCAAAAGAAAGTAAAAATCTTTCTAGCAAAATTCCACAAATCACTAGCAAAGCAATTTTTAGAAATTGCCAGAAATAAAAATTAAAGTTTGGAATATTTTGTGCTACGAGCTGTGGTTGTGAGCAATGAGCCGTCTACCACCCTTCTTTCGTCTTACAACCTTTGACTTTATGACGTAGCAGTTAATCCAAGTGATGTTTATCGTTTCCAAAATCTGGGCAAGAAAATCATATACACCGTTATACATTCCAGTCGGCCTGCAAGCATACAAAAAGCCAGCACCCATTTGGAGAATATCGGGAAGTGGGCATAGTTGCCGAAACCGCCACAGTGCGACAATCCCGGGCCATAGCCCGTAATGGATCCTACAACGGCTCCAAGTGCTTCGGTGGTTGACACGCCATCTAAGATAAGCAAAAACAAGGCTATCACTATAGTAAAGCAATACACAAAAAACAATGTCATAACATTATATATAATGGAATCCGACACCGGTTTGCTGTTAAGACGAACAGGATTTATGGCATTGGGGTGTAAGCGGTTTCGCATCACATTGCGTACATTTTTTTCTAATATCAACACACGCATCACCTTAAGTCCGCCCGATGTAGACCCGGCCATTCCTCCTCTCAAACAGAAGATGAGAAACAAAAAGTTGATAGGCAACACCCACAATGTAGTGTCGTCGACCACAAAACCGCAGGTCGACACCACGCTTGCCGTTTGCACAAAAGCCAATCTAAACGACTTGGCCAAGTCGTAACCCATAGTTTGATTAAGTACCACAGTGGTAACAACAGCCAACAACAAAAACACACAAGTGTAGGAAAAGAACTGTTCCAAACTCGACCTCAACTTGGTAAACTTAACTCTTACAAACAAATAAAACAACGTGAGGTTGATACCCGACAACCACATGGCCACTGCCAATACATATTGCGAGTATGCCGAGAGGCGTGATATACTTGAGTTATAAATAGAAAATCCACCACTCGAAATACCGGAGAAGGTATGTGTGATAGCCGAAAAGAAATCCATATCGCCGGCCCAAAGGAATGCGAACACCACTATGGTAAGCACCAAATAGGTAATCCACAAATTACGCACCGTATCGGACACACGATTGTGTGTCTTATCCTTGAGCGGTCCGGCCAACTCGGCCGAATAAAGGCTGTAACTATTTATCCCCAACGAGGGGACCACAGCCAATACCAGCATTACTATTCCCACTCCTCCTATCCATTGTGACAAACTGCGCCAAAACAACAACGATTTAGGCAAGGATTCTATATCTTCGAACACAGTGGCTCCGGTGGTTGTAAACCCCGACATCATTTCGAAAAAGGCATCGGTAAAATTGCTTATAACGCCGGTGGCGAGGAACGGAAGGGTGCCAAAGAGAGACATCACCACCCACACCAAAGTAACTATAAGATAAGCCATACGCTTGTCGATATAATCGTTTTTGTGGGGCGAAAACAACACACACACCAAACCCACAGCCAAGGTAAACAACGCAGAGTAAAGAAAAGGCATAGCGGCCGACTCGGCATGATAGATTCCTATACCGACGCATAAGAGCATCAACAAACTTTCGCCCAACAACAAGATACCCATTATCCTGATCAATATTTTCCAGTTCTTCTTCAGCATAACATTACCTCCTCCAATACGATGGTGAAAAAATAGCTATTATGGCAAATATCTCCAATCGACCGATAAGCATTTCCACTATTATTACAATCTTGGCCACTACGGGCAAATCGGCATAACTCCAGGTAGCCCCCAATGTGTCGATAACCGGACCTATGTTGGCTATATTGGCAGTAATCACCCCCATGGAATCGGAGAGATTGAGACCGCAACACATAAGCACAAAAGCACCAGCCACCATAAATACGAAATACATAAATATAAACGCAAATATCTTGTTGATGTAGCTAAGCTGAATCACATTGCCGTCGATTTTAACCGGCACCACAGCCCTTGGGTGCATCATGGTAAGAAACTGATTGCGTACATATTTAAACAATATCATAAGTCTTACCATCTTGATGCCTCCGCCGGTAGACCCCGAACAGGCGCCAAAGAACATCAGCAAAAACAGAAACGACGGTATTACCTTCATCCAGCCTCCGGGCATGGCAATATAATAGCCGCTGGTAGAAATAGTAGACACCACCTGGAACACAGAATATTGCAACGACTGCCACTCTGCAACACCATTGGTTATAAGCATAATGGTGAGCAACAACACCGCCACTGCTATAACCAACAGATAAAAACGAAACTCTTCGCTTCGCCACAACATCTTAGGCTTTCGCCTCAAAAGGTAATAGAGGAGCGACATATTGATACCCGACAAAAATATAAACACCGTTACCACCAACTGAGTAGACCATTCAAACGAAGTGATGCTACCGGCACGAGGCGAAAAACCGCCCGTAGATATGGTGCTGAACGACAAACACAACGACTCTACAAAATCGTTGCCTACAAATAGCAACACCAAAAACATCAGAATGGTGAATACGAGATAAACCAACCACATACGTCGCACCGTATTAGTCATACGCGGATGAATTTTGTGTTGCACCGTACCCGAAAACTCGGCACTATACAAATGCGACGTACCCGCTTTCAACTTCTTAAAGAAAGCAATAACAAGCAATATAAACCCCATACCTCCTATCCACTGCGTCAGGCTACGCCACACCAACACACTCTTAGGCACACTGTCGAACTCTTGCACCACAGTGGACCCCGTAGATGTAAAACCCGAATAAGACTCGAACACCGCATCGATATAATTTGGCAAAACACCTATTAACCAATAGGGTAAAGCACACACTAAGGGCACCACTATCCATATAACTCCGGTTATCCAAAAGCTCTCCTTTTCGTGAAACTCATAACTTGGCGACCGCCCTACGATATTACAAAAAAACACCCCCATAACAACAAGCACCGCAACAGCAATACCAAAGCCCTGCAAAGCCCCATCGCCATAATAAAGCGATACGGCAATAGGCAGAAGCATAAAAGCAGCCACCATCAATAGCATAGTGCCAAGTAGTCGGGCAACAAGCCTTCCATTAAATATGCGGGTATGAAAGTATATCATTTATTAAACAATTTGCTTATAGCATACATTACCTTAGGCAAGGTGAACACCACAACCTTGTCGCCAGCCAGGATACGGGTTTCCCGTGTGGGCAATATAGCCTGATTGCCACGAATTATACCGCCTATAGTAGCACCCTGCGGTATATTCAAGTCTTTGATGGGTACCTTTGTAGCTTTCGATTTTTCGTGGGCCGTAAGTTCTATAAGTTCAGCATTGGTGCCGCTGAGCCATTTGCTCGATACAGCATCGCCCTTAACTGTAAAACGAGCTATATAACTTGCCGTTATCAGTTTCTTATTAATAATGGTATCGATACCTATTGCCTGCGAAAGGTTGATAAAATCGGTATTCTCGACCAATGCGATAGTCTTCTTAACACCATATTTGCGAGCATGCAGACAGGTCAGGATATTGGTTTCGGTGGAGTTGGTAACGGCCACAAAAGCATCCATTCTATCGATACCCTCATCTTTCAAAAGATCCACATCGGTGGCATCGCCATTTACCACCAAAGTATTACTGAGTTCCACAGACAAAGCTTCGCAACGTTTATGATTTTCGTCCACCAAGGTAACACGCTTTTTATTTTGCAAATCCAAAGCAGTAAAACGACCTATACGTCCACCTCCGGCTATCATCACATTCTTTATATCCACGTCGACCGAACCTATAACCTTTTTGATGGGCTCGAGTTGGCGGGGTTTGGAAATTATATAAGCCAAGTCGCCTTTCTTAAACGTTACGGTAGAGTTGGGTATTATTGTTTCGTTGTTTCGCAATATTGCCACTATACGCACCTCTATTTCGGGATACTCCAATACTATCTCGCGCATAGTTTTATTTATAACCGACGCATTCTCGTCTAATCGGATAAGATACATACTGAGCAATCCGTTCGAGAAGTCGAAAAACTCGGTGGCTATATTATGATTCAGCAGGTTGATAATCTCTTTGGTAGCTATACGTTCCGGACATACCATCTCGTCGACACCTAAAGTACGAAACATCATTTTATTGTTTGTTTGCAAATACTCCACATTCGACACACGGGCCACCGTACGTTTAGCTCCCATTTTTTTGCCCAATATACAGGTAATAATATTTATTGATTCGTCGTGCAATACCGCTAACAACAAATCGCAATTATGAACCTCGGCCCTATGCAACACTTCAAAAGAAGTGGAATCGCCATTTACTGCACCTATCTCCGATTCGTTTACCAATTTTTGCAACAATTCAGAATGCGGATGCACAACAATAATGTTATGATTCAACTCCGACAGCGATTTCGCCAAATGAAATCCCACTTCACCATCACCTGCTATAACTATATTCATATCAATATAATATTATCAACCAAATATTTATATCCACTGTAAGTATAAAAATATGCTCCCCTAAAGAACACACAAAAGTACAAATAATTTCTTATTAAAACAAATAAAAAAGACATTCTCTTGAATAGGACAATACGTTGCTCTAAATAGATGTCCATACACGAGATAAAGGAACTATATAAAAGAGTCTTTCCGAATAGGTAGCGGCAATGGCATGGCAATAGTATTTTTGGTAGGAAAACATTGCCACAACACTTATTTATGGAAGAAAGAGGGTTATCGCATTCACAGATTGCAGTAAGGCGGCAAAAAGAGAGAACTTACGAAAAAATCAAACAGAATCCGCCCCCGATGAGCATCCCACATTATCTTAAGGCAACTTCTAAAAATTCCACGTTTCAGTAAAATAGAAGAATTCTTCTTTAAACTTTTGTGTGGTTTACGTTTTTCACCAAAATCTTTCTATTTTTTTCAATCGCATAGCCCGCTATGCTCAATCAAAAGAAAGTAGAAATCTTTCTAGTGAAATTCCGCAAACCACCTACAAAGCAATTTTTAGAAGTTGCCTTAATGAGAAAAGAAAAAAAAGATGAAAGGCTTCGGCATATAATAAATATTATTGGATATATATCATTGCTCTATAGAATGGTAAACAATAAACGTGCGACGCCTACACCTTATTGGGAGATATAAAAAAACGTTAAACTATAACCTTTGTGCAATAAAAAGCGAAAATAGTAGTTTTGGTGATGTATTTCGGAAGAATTGGTAAGCACAACGAATTCATTTATTAATTAAAATTTTAATGCCCATGAATGATAAGTACAATTCTTCTCGACTAAATGAAAACAGTTTGCGTCCGCTGCACTCCGATAGTAGGGTGTGTACGGCAATCGGTCCTTCGACACGCGTAATGAAGAATATTCGCTACTATGCTCGTTGCAAGTGTGTACAATTTATTCGCATAAACGACATCATAATAGAATTGAATTTAAATTAGCAAACGAGGGACTGCTAATATGGAGAGAGAGTCTGTATTAGGTATTTAGATGAGTAAAAAAAAGAGAGAAACATAATGATTGTTTCTCTCTTTTTGTATAAGAATGATATTATCTCATACGGCCAACGGGCTGAACCAACAACACCTTGCCGTTTTTTATCTTAAGCACTTTGTTTAAAAACTCTTTATCGAACGAGCCGCACACTACAGTAGCCAAATCGGCTTGAGCACAGTATAGATAAACATTTTGACTTACATATCCTACGTCGGTTGCGGAATAAAACTCTTGAGCCTCTTTCGAAAAACCTTCCATCTTGCCGTAGTTGCCCACAAATACCAATACTATAGAAGCGTCTTTGAAGAATTTTTGGTCGCTTATTTTTGCTCTTATATCGTCTTTCAAAACACATTCCAAAGTGTTTCGTACAGGATCGTAAAAGAATAATCCATTTGACATCGATACATATATATCTATTTCTTGAGCGTTGCGTGCCGAAGGCGCAGTACGCTTGCCTGTTTCTTTGCGATTTACTCCGTTGGCTGCCCACAATAAATTAGACAATTCTTCGAGAGGCAACTCTTCGGGATTGAAAGCACGAGTGGTGGCACGTTTGGCCAAAACTTCCATAAGAGGCATACCACCTTCCATTCGAGGAGCTGGCAATTCAACAACTCCCGGATTGAGTGTGGTAGGAGTAGCTGCTACAGTGCCGTCAAGATTTCTTTTTTGTGCCGATACTTGAAACGCAAACATACATACAAGTATCCCAATGATTGTTTTTTTCATAAGTAATTCTTTTTTATTAATAAATACTTTAACTATAATGTCGAAATAAGTTTCGATTCATTCATTTTGTCCAATGCCATCTTTTTGGTGATGACTACAGTTTTATGTTCGCCATTAGAACTTGGTATCTCGTACATAATATCGTTCATAATACTTTCCATAATCGAACGCAACCCTCTTGCTCCCAATTTATATTCCACTGCTCTATCAACCACGGCATCGAGGGCCGCCGATTCGAAACGCAACTCCACATTATCCATGGAAAATAGTTTTTTATACTGCTTTACCAACGCATTCTTTGGTTCTGTAAGTATCTTACGCAAAGCCTCTTTGTCTAAAAGATTGAGGTGTGTAAGCACCGGGAAGCGGCCTACCAACTCGGGTATAAGACCAAACTTTTTCAAATCTTGAGGCTGTATGTATTGCAATATGTTAGCTTTGTCTAATGCCGAACGATTCTTTGTTTCGGCAAATCCTATAACATGGGCTTTCATACGCGATGCTATGGTACGTTCGATACCATCGAAAGCGCCACCCGAAATAAACAATATATTTTGGGTATTTACGGGTATCATTCTTTGCTCGGGGTGTTTGCGACCTCCTTGAGGCGGCACATTCACTATAGAGCCTTCCAACAGTTTAAGCATAGCCTGTTGTACACCTTCGCCCGACACGTCGCGAGTAATAGATGGATTGTCACTCTTGCGGGCTATCTTGTCTATCTCGTCGATAAACACTATACCACGTTCGGCAGCCTTAACATCATAGTCGGCGGCTTGCAATAGTTTTACCAATATATTTTCCACATCTTCGCCCACATATCCCGCTTCGGTAAGCACTGTGGCATCGGCTATACAAAAAGGCACATTCAATATCTTGGCTATAGTGCGTGCTATTAAAGTTTTGCCGGTGCCGGTTTCGCCCACAAGCACCACATTGGATTTTTCTATCTCCACATCGTTATCATCTTTGCGTTCTTGCTGATACATCAAACGTTTGTAGTGGTTATACACAGCCACCGAAAGCACCTTTTTGGCATCGTCTTGACCTATAATGTATTTATCCAAGTGTTCTTTTATCTCTTTGGGAGTTTTTATATTCAACTCAAGGTTTCCTTCGGCTTGATAAGCTTCTTTCAATATATCGGAAGCACGAGATACACAGTCGTTACATATCGCACCGTTTACACCTTGCAACAAAATATCTACTTCTGATTCTTTACGTCCACATAACGAACATTTTCTTTCTTTAGTCTTATCCATCTATAATGTATTTTTCTATTTAATTAAAGTATTTGGTTATGCACTGCATCTTGCCTTATAAAGACAAATAACAGCAATGTAAAAGCTATAAGAGACGAACCTCCATAGCTGAAAAACGGCAACGGAATACCTATTACCGGCAACAACCCCAACACCATACCTATATTAATGGTGAAATGTATAAAAAATATGCTTGCCACCGAGTATCCATATATGCGGGCAAACTTCGACCTCTGTCGTTCGGCCATAGTGACAAGGTGAAACAACAAGTAAAGATACATCCCTACCAAAGCTACCGAGCCCATAAAGCCCCACTCCTCGCCTACTGTACAAAATATAAAGTCGGTTTCTTGTTCGGGCACAAAATTATATTTAGTTTGTGTCCCTTCGAGGAATCCTTTACCTATAATCCGGCCCGAGCCAATGGCTATTTTGGATTGGTTGACATTATAATTGATACCTTGAGGGTCATCGCTCTTACCCAAAAGAACATAAATACGGTCTTTTTGGTGTGGTTCCAATACATTCTCAAACACGAAATCTACCGAAAACACAAAGGCCACACAGGCAAAGAATACCAATACAGGCTTGATTATATTGTAGAAGTTTCGCTTGCTTTTAGTAAGCCAAAAGAATATATAACCCAACAACACCAAAAGCAAAAGACCCACAACTATAAACTTGTTAATTGCCAACGAAAGCACAAATATGAGCACTGCCGCCAAGCCTATAATAAGAATACTGCCCGACATACCTTCGCGAAAGAAAGGTAGTACAAAGCTGGCAAATACCAATGCCGATCCTGTATCGTGTTGCAGAAGTACCAATAATGCCGGTACCAATATAACAGTCCATGCCAATGCCTTAGTATGCTTATTGCGGATATCCACATCTATAGCACTCAGATACTTGGCGAAAGCTAATGCTGTGGCGAACTTGGCAAACTCGGAAGGCTGCAATTTAAACGACCCTATGGATATCCACGAAGTGGCTCCTTTGGTAACGGTGGCCGTAAACAGCACTACCACAAGTAGACACAATACCAGCGCATATATGATATAAGCCGCAGAAGAAAAAAAACGCGAATCGATAATAAGAGTGAATATGGCAGTAACAAAGGCTATGGCTATCCACAACAGTTGTTTGCCATGCTGCCTTTCGAGATCGAAAACACCGGCAGCAGCCTCGTCGTAAACAGCCGAATAAATATTCATCCAGCCAAATACAACAAGCGCTATATATATTGCCACTACCTTCCAATCGATATTTGATAATATGTTGTCGTCTTGATTTCTCACCTTATTTATGCTTTTTATTTCTTATAATGGGCAACTTCTGACATGGTGTTGCATCCATATATAGTTTTTCAAAATCTTTTCGTTCCACAGTGCCGCGCACATACTTTTCCACTACCAAACTTGCTATTGGAGCAGCCCAAGTTCCACCGCCTCCCCTGGCATTTTCGACATATACCGATACGGCTATCTTAGGATTATCCATCGGTGCAAAACAAATAAACACCGAGTGGTCGTCGCCGGGATTTTCGGCAGTACCCGTTTTGCCGCATATAGCTATATCGTCTATTTTAGCCCTGCGTGCCGTACCTCCGGCTTCGTGTACCACACCATACATACCTCTTACCGCTATATCAAAATAATTCTTAGATATGCCTATGTCATGTTTGGTATAAAACTCTTCGTTTCGCACCGAGTCGTCGCCATAATATTTCACCAAATGAGGAGTATAATAATAACCTCTGTTGGCCATGGTGGCAGCAAAGTTGGCCATCTGTAAAGGTACTATAAGCACCTCGCCCTGACCTATACTATTTGAATATATTGTAGAAAAAGCCCAACGCTCTTTGCCATACCATTTATTATATAATGTAGTATCTGGTATTACACCACGTTTGACATTGGGCAAATCGATACCCAATCGCTGACCAAAACCAAACCGCAACATATAGTCATGCCACAATGTAAGCCCATACTGACTATCTTTGTATATGTTATTAAACTTTCCCTGTTGTATTATCCGCTTATATGTATAATAGAAATAAGGGTTACACGACATCTTTATTGCATCGCTCACACTTGTGGCATTGGGGTGTCCGTGGCAACCCACCACCTTGTCGCACGCGAAACCCGTACCCGGCGATATCACTCCCAAATCCAATGCTATAAGCGACTGTGCCACTTTGAATATCGAGCCCGGAGGATAGGTAGCCATCAAAGCTCTATTAAAGAGCGGCTTGCTTATATCCCTCGAAAGTTTGTTGTAGTTTTCGCCTCTTACACGTCCCACCAAAAGGTTAGGGTCGTAAGAAGGTGCCGACACAAAAGCCAATATCTCGCCCGTCGACGGCTCTATGGCCACAATACTGCCACGCTTGTTGGCCATCAACTTTTCGGCATATTCCTGCAAATCGGCATCGATAGTGGAATATAAGTTATGCCCTGCCACCGCCACTGTGTCGTACATACCATTTTGGAAACTACCTTTCTCGCGGTTATGCACGTCTACCAATACTATCTTCTTGCCTTTCTGTCCTCTAAGTTGTTCCTCGTACGATTTTTCCAAACCGCTCTTGCCTATGTAGTCGCCCTGCTTATAATAAGGATTTTCTTTTATCTCCTTATCGTCGACCTCACCAATGTAGCCCAACACGTGTGCGGCTATAGGTCGCTCGTATTTACGCAACGTACGCGACTGCACATAAAAACCCGAAAACTTGTACAAATTCTCCTGCAAAGCGCCATACTCTTCTTTTGATATCTGCTTTACAAATGCCGAAGGAGCATAGGTCGAATAGGCCCTCGCCTTCTTTATTTTTTGCACAAACTCGTCGTGGGTGATGCCAACCAAACTACACAAACTTGCAGTATCGATATTCTTCACCTGACGGGGAATAACCATCAAATCATATACTGCCTCGTTGTATACCAGCAATTCGCCATTGCGGTCGTATATCAATCCACGAGCAGGGTACTGCGTTACATATCTGAAAGCATTACGCTCGGCAAGGTCGCGATATTTGTTATTCACCACTTGTAAAAAAAAGAGGCGAATAACAAATACGACACTCACCGTGATAAATATCAATTTGACAATACCACTCCTATTTGAATAAATATCGGCCATTTCAGCAAAATTGCATCTATAATACTACCTCGTTATTAGTAGATAAATGTACCCTTATCGGATTTTACAGTTACCTTTTTACCTTCGTAGGCTTCGCAATATCCTATTATCTTGGCATCAACATTAAACGACTTAGATATTTCGATTATACCCTTAGCAGTTTCGGCATCGGTATATATCTCCATTCTATGTCCCATATTGAATACTTTATACATTTCGTGCCAATCGGTTTGCGATTGTTCGTGTATCATCTTAAACAAAGGAGGTACATCAAACATATTGTCTTTCACCACATGAAGATTGTCTACAAAGTGTAGCACTTTGGTTTGAGCGCCACCGCTGCAGTGTACCATTCCCGATATTTTTGGACGATATTCGGCAAGCACTTTTTTAATGATAGGCGCGTATGTACGAGTTGGCGACAACACCATCTTAGCGGCGTCTACACCCGGCACTTCGGTAGGCGAAGTCAACAACATATTACCACAATATACTACTTCGTCGGGCAAATGATTGTCGTAACTTTCGGGATATTTTTCGGCACAATATTTGCTAAACACATCGTGGCGAGCCGAAGTTAAACCATTGCTACCCATACCGCCGTTGTATGCTGTTTCGTAGGATGCCTGTCCATACGATGCCAAACCAACTATTACATTTCCGGCTGCTATACGATGGTTAGAAATCACGTCGCTACGTTTCAAACGTGCTGTAACGGTCGAGTCAACGATTATTGTTCTTACCAAGTCGCCCACATCGGCAGTCTCGCCACCGGTAGAGTATATTCCCACACCCAAATCTCTCATTTCGGCCAAGAACTCTTCGGTACCATTGATTACGGCACTTATCACCTCGCCGGGTATAAGACGTTTGTTGCGTCCTATGGTCGACGACAACAAAATCGAATCGGTAACGCCCACACACAACAAGTCGTCCAAATTCATAACTATAGCATCGATAGCTATACCTTTCCATACCGACATATCGCCGGTTTCTTTCCAATACATATATGCCAACGACGATTTAGTACCGGCACCATCAGCGTGCATTATTGTACAATAATCTTCGTCGTTAGTCAACATATCGGGTATTATCTTACAAAAAGCTTTTGGGTAAAGCCCTTTATCTATATTTTTTATTGCGGTGTGTACATCTTCTTTGGATGCCGAAACACCTCTTAAACTGTATTTTAAATTATCCACGGCCATGAATTTTTGTTTTGCAAATATACGTTTTTTTTCGTTACTAATATATATCTATGTCCTTTTATTTGCTACACAGAAGCAAATAACAAAGACAAATATTTCGATTATTTTTTCTTACGTCCAAGAAACAAGTACTCGCAACTTATTATCAATAAATATGT
>JAFZFU010000055.1 GCA_017555745.1 Bacteroidales bacterium | reverse complement strand
TTTGCATTACTCCAATCGTACTCGTGGGTCGAGTATGCCGTATAGTATGTCTACCAATATGTTTATAACTACAAGTATTACACATATAAACAATATAGCTCCCATTACAACGGGAAAGTCGTATTTTTCCAAGCCGTCTACTATCACTATTCCCATGCCTTTCCAGTCGAATACATATTCAACAAACACTGCACCTGCCATAAGTCCTGCCAGCCAGCCCGAAGCTGATGTTACTATAGGGTTTAGTGCATTTTGCAGTGCATGGTGCCATATTATCTTTGCTTTTTTCAGTCCTTTGGCTTTTGCGGTGCGTATATAGTCTTGCGAAAGTACTTCAAGCATAGAGTTCTTTGTCAGTTCTATGATTACAGCCAATGGGCGTATGCCAAGAGTAAGAGCAGGGAGAATAAGATTTTTAAGGTCAAGGTATTCGCCTGTGCCATAGTCGTCGACGGTGAAAAGGTTGCCAAACATATTAAGTCCTGTGTATTCGG
The DNA here is from genome assembly GCA_017555745.1 of Bacteroidales bacterium. GTDB lineage: Bacteria > Bacteroidota > Bacteroidia > Bacteroidales > P3 > HGM05376. The sequence continues at coordinate 15,805 of JAFZFU010000055.1, read as the reverse complement.
CCAGCACGTATGCAAAGAGCCAAGCTATGAGTATGGCTGCGAAAAACGATGGCAACGACATTCCTATTACCGAAACAAAGAATGCCACTTTGTCGAAAATGCTATCTTTATACAATGCCGAAAATATTCCTATGGTTAAGCCTATGACCAAAGCGAATGTCATAGCCACTATGGCGAGCAAGGCTGTTTTGGGGAACGCTTCGGTAAGGATATCTGCCACAGGACGTTTGCTTTGATACGAGCGTCGTAGGTAGGGATATTTAAGCACCACCGATGTTTCGCCTATTTTTGCCAATGTACAATACGGCGAGTATTTGGTGCTATCGAGATACCAGTAGTTTTCGGCGTTGCTGTTGTTATGGAACGATAGCGGCGAAAGGTCGTTCAGGTAGTTGAAAAATTGCAGATACATAGGTTTGTCGCGTCCCAAATCGCGATTTATTATCTTCACACTTTCTTCGTCGGCACGCTGTCCAAGCATCATTCTTGCAGGGTCGCCGGGTAGGATGTTGAATAAAAAGAATACCAACACCACTACGCCCAGCATTACAAGCAGGCCATAAAGTATGCGTTTTCGTATGTATCTGAACATTGTTTTTATTTAATATTGTTGATAAGGGCTACTAATTTGCTTACCTCTTCGGCATTTGTTTCAGAATGGCATTTGTTGGATTTGTCCAAGTATTGTTCTGCATCTTCTTCTTTCCATTCTCCTATATTGTGTTTGCACGAAGAATGCACTTCGCCTACACCTGTTGTTTGTATTATTTCCAAAACGTTATTAGTATTTACTCCACTACCTGCCATTATTTTTATTCTTCCGGAGGCTTGTTGTACCAAATCTTTCAAAAGACTCATACCTTCGAATGCAGTATTTTTCCAACCTGAAGTAAGTATGCGCGTACAGCCACATTCTATAACGTCTTCAAGAGCTTGCATAGGGTTACTGCAAATATCAAAAGCACGATGGAATGTAATTTCCATGTTGCCGGCACGATGTACTATTTCTTTTGTTTTTTCTTTGTCTACATTTCCGTTGTTATCCAAAAAACCTACTACTACACCGCTGGCACCAAGTTGTTTGCATAGTTCCACTTCTTGGCATATTGTTTCAAATTCCAACTCGTTGTAAGTAAAGTCGCCTGTTCTGGGACGTATAAGTACATAGGTGCGTAATCCTAATTTATTGACACAATAATCTATGGTAGCATACGACGGAGTTGTACCTCCTTCGTTAAGGTTTTGGCATAGTTCTACACGTGTTGCACCGCCTTGCTTGGCATTGTAGGCCGATTGTATCGAGTTTACACAGATTTCTAAATCCATATTCATTATATAATTACTTTATTTTTAATCGTTTCTTTTGACTTTGCAAAGATAGTAACTTTTTTTTATTTACACAAGAAAAGTGGTCGTTAAATTATTATTTACTACAAAAATATTATGTTGTTTTGAACAAAATATCTTCCGGTTCGTTATTATAGCGTGTGCTTACTATTTCAAAGATGTATTTTTGGGGTGCTTTCTCTCGGGTAGGGGAAGCACTCTTTTTTTATTCCTCCACTGCAAAATAATTTTTTCTTGTTGTTGAACAACTCCTGTACCTATGCGTTATTATAGGTGTGCTTACTATTTCAAAGATGTATTTTTGGGGGCCGCCTCTTCGTAATGGGAGAGGGGCTCTTTTTTATTTTCCGAAATATTTTTTCTTGTTGTTTTGAACAAACAATATTGTTGTTCGTTGTTATAGCGTGTGCTTACTATTTCAAAGATGTATTTTTGGGGCCGCCTCTTCGTGATAGGAGAGGGGCTCTTTTTTATGTATGGGTATAAAAAAAGCACCTCAAACAATTGAGATGCTTTTCGTTTTTATCTTTGTTTAAAGCTTTTCGAATTAAGCAAGTTCGTGGATTACAAGACCCGAACGCAATTTTGGTTCAAACCAAGTAGTCTTAGGAGGCATGATGTTACCGCTATCAGCTATATCGATAAGTTGTTGCATTGATACAGGATAAAGAGCAAAAGCAGCTACCATTTCGCCATTGTCTACGCGACGTTTCAATTCGCCTAAACCACGGATACCACCTACGAAATCGATACGTTTCGAAGTACGAAGGTCTTTAATATCTAATATTTTATCCAATACTAAGTTAGAAAGGATAGTTACGTCAAGTACTCCGATAGGATCGTTGTCGTTATAAGTGCCGGGTTTAGCGTTAAGTTTGTACCATTCGCCATCGATATAAACGCTGAATTCGTGTAGTTTAGAAGGCTTGTATATTTCAGTACCCATTTTTTCTACTACGAAAGCTTCGTTCAAAGCTGCCAAGAATTCATCTTTCGACAATCCGTTCAAATCTTTTACAACGCGGTTGTAGTCAATAATCTTTAATTGATTATCTGGGAATATAACTGTCATAAAGTAGTTATATTCTTCTTCGCCGGTGTGGTTAGGATTTTGAGCTTTCTTTTCTTGACCTATCAAAGCGGCGGCAGCAGAACGGTGGTGACCGTCGGCAATGTACATAGCAGGAATATCTTTGTCGAATATTTCTACTAAGCGATCGATAGTTTTTTTATCGTCGATTACCCACAATGTGTGTCCAAAACCATCTTCTTTACCTACAAAGTCGTAAACAGGTTTTTGGTTTTTTACTATGTTTTCAACGATAGCATCTATTTCTTGATGTGCAGGATAAGCAAAGAATACAGGTTCTACGTTAGCGTTAGTAATGCGAACGTGAATCATACGGTCTTCTTCTTTATCCTTACGAGTAAGCTCGTGTTTTTTGATTATTCCGTTCATATAGTCTTCGGAATGAGCACAAGCTACTATACCATATTGAGTGCGACTATCCATGGTTTGTGCATAGATGTACAATTTTTCTTCTTCGTCTTGTACAAGCCAACCATTATTTTTAAACATATTGTAGTTTTCTACTACTTTGTCGTAAACTTCTTGGCTGTGTTCGTCGGTTCCTTCAGGAAGATCGATTTCGGCTTTTGTTACGTGCAACAACGAATGTGGGTTTCCACCGGCTTCAACGCGAGCTTCGGCAGAGTTTAATACGTCGTATGGGCGAGATGCCAACTCTTTTACTATTTCTACAGGAGGACGTAATCCTTTGAATGCTTTAATTATAGACATCTTATTTATGTTTTTATATGAATAAATTTGATTTGCAAACTTACAATTTTTTTTTCATATAGCGAAACTTTGGATAGATGTTTTTTTTATTTAGGCAATTTCCTTTAGTCGCTTTGTGGTTGATTTGTGCTGTTTTTTGATGGTTTTTCTTCCTCTTTTTTGAATGAGTATGGGAACTTATATCGTTGAAAAATAATTAGAAAGGTGTCAAGAAGACTGCAATTCACTCAAATGTTCTTTCCAATTTTACGTTACTTCTTATAACGTGAAATTTTTAGAAATTTTCGCTATATATTTGTAACAATCATAGTGGGCGTTGTTGTATTGTATTTAACGGAGGTTTTTATCTTTTTTTCTCAAACCGATAGCATATTTTCTTGTTTATATTTTTGTATTTTAATTTTGTCGTTATGTTTAAAATGTTGTATAAAGAGTTTTTGGATAGCGAGAAATCATGTGGTTTTATCCTTATGATATGTGTGGCTTTGTCGTTGCTTTTAGCCAATTTGCTTTTGCCGTTCTCCTATAGTGGTTTTTGGCATATCTCCATATCAGGCTTTTCGCTTATTCATATTATCAATGACGGTTTAATGACTTTGTTTTTCTTATTGATAGGTTTGGAGTTGGAACACGAAATTTATGTTGGCAAACTTCGTCGGTTTCGTGATGCCATATTGCCTATATTGGCGGCATTGGGAGGTATGCTTGTGCCGGCTGCCACATATTATATGTTTACTGCCTCTACACCATATACCTCGGGGGTTGGAATACCTATGGCTACCGATATTGCGTTTGCAGTGGCGGTACTATCTCTTTTGGGTAAAAGGGTGCCGCCTGTTGTAAAAGTCTTTTTGGTGGCATTGGCTGTCATCGACGATTTGGGAGCAGTATTGGTTATAGCAATATTTTATGCCGGAGAAATAAATTTCTTGGCTCTCGGTTTGGCTCTTTTGGTGTTTGTAGCCCTTTTGGTACTCAACAGATGCAATGTGCTTAGTTTGTATCCATATATCATAGGCGGTCTAGTTATGTGGTATCTTATGCTTATTTCGGGTGTGCATCCTACCTTGACGGGTGTGTTGTTGGCTTTTGCTGTGCCTTTTCGTCAGCAGATGGATAATGCACCGTCGTACAAATTGCAACATTATCTTGTCAAGCCTGTGGGTTTTGTGGTTTTGCCATTATTTGCGTTGGCCAATACTGCCATACCTATCGGCATAGATGAGTTTGGAGGATTGTTTTCGCCTTATGGTATGGGAGCTTTATGTGGTCTGTTGTTGGGTAAGCCTATTGGTATAATGTTGTTTACATTTGCTGCTATTTGGTTGGGAATATCAACCAAACCCAAAGAGCTTAAATGGCGGTATATATTTGGTGTAAGTTTGCTTGCCGGCATTGGTTTTACGATGTCGATATTTATCGCCCTACTATCGTTTGATAGCTATGTGTTGGTGTCGTCGTCTAAAGTTGCGGTGTTGTTGGCATCGTTGTTGGCCGGTGTGTTGGGCTATATATGGCTTAATGTGGTGTTGCCTAAACAAAAAAACACCGCTCAATATTGAGCGGTGTTGGTGACTCCGACAGGATTCAAACCTGTAACCTTCTGATCCGTAGTCAGATGCTCTATTCAGTTGAGCCACGGAGCCATTCGTTTTGTGATTGCAAAAGTACAAACTTTTTCCGATACTGCAAAATTTTTTTGATACTTTTTTTATCTCTTTTTCTAAAGATGTTGTATGATAGATTATTACGAGCGTAAATATTTTTATGGATATATGGCAAAAATGTCTTTTTATGATGATATTTTGGTGCTTCAAAGGTGCTTTTTCTCCGTTTTTCCCTATTTTATGTCAAAAAATAGCTATATCTCTGTAATTATTTTATTATTAGTTTGTTAAGTGTTATTTGTGCTTATTTCTTTGTTTATACAGATAAAAGATGTATCTTTGTAATGATTTGAAGATATATTAAATGTTGTATATTTTCTTGATAAATATTGAATTAAGCATAAAAATAGATCTATGAGCAAGCGACAAGATAAAAAAAATACTGCAATGCTTTTGGGAGGTATTATAGCATTGTCGGGGTCATGCAAGTCGGTAAAAAATGTGGATGTTGTTTCGGAAGAAGCATTGAATAATCGTTTGTCGGGCGAGCAAATGCTGTTGGATAGTACTAATTTGGTAAAGCGTTTGCAACAGTTGTCGGTGGTGGAATATGATACAGTTATGCCCCCTGTGGCTATGTGTTACTCTATGGCTGCCCCTTTTGAAGAAAATTATAAATGTCCTATATGCAATAGCGAAACTCCTTCGACTTCGTATGAAAATGGTAATATAGAGAGTATAAGGAGTGTTGTAAGTAAGATACAGTCTATGGGTTATGATGTCTTGCTCGACGAAACTATGTTTTGTTCGCATTGTAGTGGCAAGAAGTATAATCGTCCTGAGTTGATATTCAAGATACGTTTTTCTAAAAACTCGCCTTACCATGAGGCTAAATCCAATGTTTATGCCGAGTATCAATTGGTGTCTATCTTTTTAGAAGGGGAGGATAGTTTTGTGAAATATGTAAACTCCGGCCCTAAAACAGCCAATGAGTGTTTGAAGGTAGTAGAAAAAATGACAGGTTTGTCTCGTTAAAACTTGTTTTTATGATATTGAAAAAGGAGGCACTGATTAATCAAATCAGTGCCTCTCTTTTTGTTATTCGGTAAATGTTATCAAAACTTGATCTCTTACCGATAGTCCAAAGAGTTGTTCGGCCGATGATATCTTTAGGGCTAATTCAATGTATCCCGTCGAGGAGACCGTGAGTATTACTTGTGAATCTTCTTTCTGATCGTCGTACGACGAGAAAAGTTTTTCCACATTATGCCTTTCGCTACGTATGTTTACTACGCATTTTCGACCTTTGGATATTTCCATAAATTTTTCGAAAGTAACGTTGAGGTATGCATTGCCATACGAGTCGATATACATAATGCTGGCACGTATACTATTGTTGTCATAGATACACCCAATAGCCTGCGATTTTTTCAAGCTGTCATGTTTGTATCCTATTTCATCTAATGGCGTGCCGTTGGCTATCATTATTGCTACTTTGCAAAATAAATCGTGTGCTGCAAAATTGTAGAAGTTAGCATCCCAATATGTTGCTATTTCCACTATATTTGTACACTCGTCGCCAAACACCGAGTATGGCATTTTGTTGTCGGTACATATATAGTATTGTTCTTTGTATTCGACTACTACAAAATAGCTGTCGCCTATAAAGGAGTTTACATCTATGATGTGGATTGTTCCTTTAGGAAAATTCAAACAAGCGTTCTTTACAACGAATGCTGTGCTTGATAAATTATATGGTTCGATATCGTGGGTAATATCCACCACTTGTACATCGGGTATATTGGAATATAATTTTGCTTTTACCATTCCCGAAAAGAAATCTTTGGTTCCCCAATCTGTAGTTAATGTTACTATTTGCATACAACTGACCCTTTTATGTAATTTTTGTTTTTGTTTTTGACTTTGCAAAGATACAAAATTAATTCACATCTCCGCAATAGAAATTGAATATTTTTTTGGAGATGATTTTGCAACAAACGTAAATGTGCGTTTAATATTGTGTGTAATAATAAAAAAGGCAACTTTCGAAAAAAAAAGTTGCCTTTTATTAATTTTATTGAGCCATTGTTTCTTCTATTTCGGCTACTGTTTTTGGTATTGGTTTGCCCAATACTTGGCATCCTGTTTCGGTTACCAAAAGGTCGTCTTCGATTCGTATTCCGCCAAAGTCTTTGTATTTTTCCAATTCGTCGAAGTTGATAAACTCGGCGTTGGTGCCGTCTTTGTGCCACTTGTCGATAAGAGCAGGTATAAAGTAACATCCCGGTTCATCGGTCATTACAAATCCCGGTTGTAACTTGCGGCCAAGGCGTAGGAATCCTAATCCAAATTGTTCGCTACGTATTGTTTCGTCGTCGTAGCCTACATTTATTTCGCCGTAGTTTTCCATGTCGTGAACGTCGAGACCCATCATGTGTCCAAGGCCGTGAGGCATCAATATAGAGTGTGCACCATTGGCCACTATGTCGTCTACATTACCTTTAAGGATATTGAGGTCTTTGTATCCTTGTGCCAATATTTTCGACATTTGAGTATGTATCTCTTTGTATGTTACTCCCGGTTTTGTCAGGCGTATTACTTCCATATTTGCTGCCAATACTATTTCGTATATTGCTTTTTGGCGTGCGTCGAATTTTCCGCCTACGGGTACCGAGCGTGTTATATCGCTACAGTAGTTCATGGCTGTTTCGCATCCTGCGTCCATTACAAGCATACGACCCACTCTGAGTTGGTTGCTGTGGTTGTGGTTGTGTAGGGTTTGTCCGTTGATGGTCATAATAATAGGGAATGACACCGGACCGCCGTGAGACAATGCTATTCCTTCCATGGCACCGGCCAACTCGTATTCGTAACGTCCGGGCATAGCCATCTTCATGGCTGTGGTATGCATTTCGTAGGCTGCGCCTATAGCTTTTTCTATTTCTGCTATTTCTTCGGCACTCTTTATCGAGCGTTGTTTTACGCAGGCATGTATAAGTTCAAGTGAAGCGTAGCGGTTTACATGGGTTGGATTTATGCCCAATAGGTTGCTTAGCTCCATCATGTTTTTCATACGATAGGGTGGAAGATAGTGTACCTTACGACCTGCTCCTATGGCTTTGTTTACCACATCGGTAAGGGCTGCTTTGGGTGCGCTGTTGGCTACTCCTACACTTGCTGCCAATTCTTTTACCGATGGTAAGTTGCCCATCCATATTATGTCGTCGAGGTCGTAGTCGTTGGCATATATCCAATCTTCGCCACTATCGCAGTCAAGTACACCTATAAGGTCTTCGCGTTGAAGACCGAAGAAGTATAAAAATGTACTATCTTGACGAAAACGATAAGTGTTTGACGGATAGTTAAAGCTGGCTTCGTTGTTGCCTTGTATTATTATCAAGCCGTGTTTTACGTCTTTGCGTAATTGTTCTCTGCGTGCTATATATGTTTCTTTGCTAAACATGGTTTTATATTTTTTATTACAAAGCAAGGAAGTATGTTTGTTGCACAACATGCTTCCTTGCAGTGGATTATTAAATCGATTTCAATATTTCTAATGTGTGTCGCCAGAACATTTCTACTGTTTTTATTTCCACACGTTCGTCGGGCGAGTGTACACCTCTAAGTGTAGGACCATACGATATCATGTCCATGCCTTCGTATTTTTCGCCTATCAAACCGCATTCCAAACCGGCGTGTATTGCACGCACTATAGGTTCTTTGCCAAACAGACGTTTGTATGTTTCGGTGGCCACTTTAAGTATTTTGCTGTCGGGGTTTGGTGTCCAACCTGGATATCCGTCGCCGTGGGTAACGTGTGCGTCAATCAAGCGGAAGGTGGCTTCTATTTTTTCAGCGGCAGCATATTTTGCACTTTCTACCGAACTGCGTTGGCTGGTGGTGATGTATATCTTTTCGTCATCCATTTTTACCGATGCCAAGTTGGTAGATGTTTCTACAAAGTTAGGTATCTCTCTCGACATTGCCAATACTCCGTGAGCACAAGCATACAAAGCGTTAAGCAAGTTAACTTGTGTTTTTTTGTCAATCAACGATGTTGGCATATCGGTGCTTTCGGTTTGTACCTTAAGGTTAGGTTCGGTTGAGCGGAACTCGTATTGTACCGATTTTTCGAACTGTTCAACGGTTGCTTTCCATGCTTCGGCATTGGCTTTAGGCAGGGTTACTATTGCGTATGCTTCGCGAGCAATGGCATTGCGTAGGTTGCCGCCGTCGAGTTTGGCAATGCGTAGTCCCATATCGTTGGTGGCGCGCCATAGTATGCGAGTTATTATCTTGTTGGCACAGCCAAGTCCTTTGTTTATGTCGTCGCCTGAGTGTCCGCCTTTAAGACCCGATACTTTGATTACAAATGCTTCGGTGTCGGCTTCGATACCGTCTTTGGCGTAGCCAAGGTCTACGGTAGTGTCGATACCGCCGGCGCAGCCTATAAATATTTCGCCTTCATCTTCGCTGTCGAGGTTGAGAAGTATACGGCTCTTCAACCAATTATCTTTAAGTGCAAAAGCACCCGAAAGGCCTGTTTCTTCATCTACGGTAAATAGACATTCGATAGGTCCGTGTTCGATATCGTCGGCAGCCAAAATAGCAAGTTCGGTAGCCACTCCTATACCGTCGTCGGCTCCTAATGTGGTGCCATCGGCTTTCAGCCATTCGCCATCGATAACGGGTACTATAGCGTCTTTTTGAAAATCAAATACTTTGTCGCTATTCTTTTCGCATACCATGTCGATATGTGATTGCAAGCATACCCATGGGCGGTCTTCCATACCTTTGGTGGCCGGTTTGCGTATAAGCACATTGCCTACCTCGTCGGTAAAGGTTTCTAATCCATGGTTTACACCAAATTCAATCAAATATTTTGTTATCAATTCTTCGTGTTTCGAAGGGCGTGGTATACGCATTATTTCACCAAAATAATGCCATATCTTTTCGGGTTGCAATTTGTCTAATATATTCATGTTGTGTATATTTAATTTTTTACTTTCGGTTTCCTATTAATAACTGCAAATGAGTTGTTATGTTTTGCAAAGGTACGACTTTTTTTTGAATTGCGAAAAAAAATCTTGCTTTTGATTTTTGCCTCTTATCCATAGGTGTGGGCTGCCACTCCGATTTTCTAATTTCGTATCCAAAATGACAGCATATAGGTCGTCTGAAAAACACCCTATCATCAATTGTTTCACAATAGGGTTTCGCGAGCGTGACGGTATACCGTCAAATTTGTGCCGATATATACCCTCAAAATTCCCTCCCGATGATGCAAAAACAACGTGGCTATGTGGCAGAAAAATCCTCACGAGGAAAATATATTTGGGTCGGGATGCTATGCTAAGCAATCGTAACGGAGTTACGCTTTTTTGTATCGCAGCCTCCATTATTCAAAAAAAAATCGTATCTTTGTAAACTGATAAAATAGACTTAATACAAATAAAATACTGATTGTCATGGCAAAAGAAGTTGATGAAGCACAAGCGTCGAAATTAGAAAAGTTGAAAATACTACAAAGTACGCTTGATAAGATAGAAAAAAATTACGGAAAAGGAGCTATTATGAAGTTGGGCGATGCCCCTATCGAAGAGTTAGAATGCATATCTACCGGTTCGGTTGGTTTGGATATGGCTTTGGGTGTAGGTGGCTTTCCAAAGGGTAGAATTATAGAGATTTATGGTCCCGAATCGTCGGGTAAAACTACTTTGGCCATACATGCCATTGCCGAGGCTCAAAAGAAAGGCGGTATAGCGGCTTTTATAGATGCCGAACATGCTTTTGATAGTTTTTATGCCAAAGAACTCGGTGTGGATATCGACAACCTTTTGATATCGCAACCCGATAATGGCGAACAGGCTTTGGAAATAGCCGACAACCTTATTCGTTCGGGTGCCATTGATATTATCGTTATCGACTCTGTGGCTGCTCTTACCCCTAAAAGCGAGATAGAAGGCGAGATGGGCGACAGCAAGATGGGCCTTCAAGCACGCTTAATGTCGCAAGCCTTACGTAAACTTACTGCCAATATCAGCAAAACAAAATGCTGCTGTATATTTATCAACCAATTACGTGAAAAAATAGGTGTGATGTTTGGCAACCCCGAAACTACCACAGGTGGTAATGCGTTGAAGTTTTATGCTTCGGTGCGTATTGATATTCGTCGTACTCAGGCTATAAAAGAAGGCGACAACCATATTGGTAACAGAGTAAAAGTTAAGATAGTAAAGAACAAAGTTGCACCTCCATTCCGCACCACAGAATTTGACCTTATGTTTGGAGAAGGTATATCCAAAACCGGCGAAATAGTGGATTTGTGTGTAGAAATGGGTATTGTGAAGAAAAGCGGCTCGTGGTTCAGCTATGGCGATACCAAATTGGGACAAGGTCGCGAAAGTGTAAAACAATTGCTTAGAGATAACCCCGAGTTGTCCGATGAATTGGAAGAAAAACTTCGCGAAATGCTTAAAGAGTCGAAATAACAAAATTATACCATGATAGCCGGTATCGAGAAATATGATATAAAAATACTCTTGGCACTGTTGGAGTCAATAAAGGGTCGTAAAGATTTCTTTCGTTGGCTTTTGGATAACGGCTTCCCCGAATTGGCTGCTTTTTCGAATGCCGTACGTGGCGATGTCGATGCCATGTTGTGGCTTTTTAAGCATAAGCACGAGTGGCTGGCCATACTTTCAAATGCCATAGATGGCGAAGATGAGGCTCGCACATGGATAGCCAAAAACACTACCGAGGTAAACATACGTTTGGCTTTGGCTTGTCGCAAAGACCCCAAGGCAGTGGAGTGGCTTACAGAACGCGACCTTAGAATATTTCTTATGATGGCCAAGGAGATATACACAGTGCTGGATACGCAGGCATTGGAAAACGTATCGTGGTATAGATTAAAGTTTGGACAATAATAAAGAAAATATAATAGAGCAGTGATGCTTAGATTTTAATAGTTTTATGGAAAATAGAAAAAACAATTATCGCCGTGATGGCGGAAAAGGATTTAAAAAATCCGACGACTTTAAAAATCGCAACAATAAAGGCTATGCCGGCGACCGTAAGTATGCCGACAAGAAAGATGGTAAGTCGTTTGGTAAGAATACTAAACGCAACGATTGGAGTCGTGAAGAAAGAAATATGGATACCAATTGGTTTGACATAGAAATGGGACAATCGTCGTCGTTTGAATTTTCGTCGAACTATGACAAAAAAGTGAAAGACCAAAAGAAATCCGGACGTTCGTTTGACAAAAAAGAACGTAGCTACGACAACGATCGCCCAAAACATAAAGCATCGTATCGAAACAACGATAACGACAATCGTTGGGACAGCAACGACCGTTTCGACAGAAAAGCAAGAAACAACAAAAAAGAACGCTACGAAGGTCGTGGTAGAAATAATCGCCACAACGATTACGATGATTACGACGATATTACCGAAGACGATATGAGATATTTCGAACGTCGCGGTAGTGGCGAAGGTGCTAAACGTCACAATTACAAATCGGCTGTTAAAGCTTTGGAAAATAAAAAGAAAGACGATGGCACAGTACGTCTTAACAAATATATAGCCAATGCCGGTATATGTTCGCGTCGCGAAGCTGATGTGTTGATAGCCAGCGGTGTGGTAAGCGTAAACGGCGAAGTGGTAACACAAATGGGTTATAAGGTAAAACCCGACGATGTGGTAAACTATGGCGGCGAACGTTTGGTGTCGGAAAAGAAACGTTATGTGTTGCTAAACAAACCAAAAGGATACATAACCACCAGCGACGACCCTCAAGAACGCAAAACGGTGATGATGTTGGTAGAAAACGCTTGCAAGGAACGCATATATCCTGTGGGCCGTTTGGATAGAAACACTACCGGTGTGTTGCTATTTACCAACGATGGCGATATGGCCAAAAAACTTACTCACCCTTCTACCGGTGCTCGCAAGATATATCATGTGGAATTGGATAAAAACCTTACACATGCCGATATGCAACGTATGTTGGAAGGATTGTCGCTCGAAGATGGCGAAATAGCTGTAGACGATGTACAATATGTAGGTAATGGCGAACACAAAAACATAGTAGGGGTAGTGCTACACTCGGGACGTAACCGTATTGTACGCCGTATATTCGAGGCAATGGGATACGAGGTATGCAAGTTGGACCGTGTGGTGTTTGCAGGACTTACAAAGAAAGACCTTCCTCGTGGACGTTGGAGACTGCTTACAGATAAAGAAGTATCATTCCTAAAGATGTTGTAACGACATTATTATAACGATAGAACGTAAATAAAAATATATAATAACAAAAATAGTAATAGCAATGAACATAAGAGTAAAATTTTTGGCATTGGCATTGAGCGTGCTTATGCTTGTACCTGTTTCGGTTAAGGCTGATGAAGGTATGTGGTTATTGTCGTTGATAGGTAAGAACTACGACGATATGAAAGAAAAAGGTTTCAAACTTACAGCCGAAGATATCTACAATATCAATCAAAGTTGTATAAAAGACGCTATAGTCGGATTGGGCAATGCCGGTTCTTCTTTCTGGCATTTTTGTACTGCCGAAATAGTGTCGCCTCAAGGTCTTATTACCACCAACCACCACTGTGGTTATGGTCAAATTCAAGAACATTCAACTGTGGCACACGACTATCTTCGCGATGGTTTTTGGGCTTATACTATGGAAGAAGAACTTCCAAATCCCGGCCTTACTGCATCGATACTTGTACGTGTAGAAGACGTTACTAAAGACGTGCTTGCTGCTTTGAACGACGATATGACAGAAGCTGAACGCAATAAAGCTATAGCCGAAGTATCAAAAAAATTATCCGACAAAGCTATAGAAGGTACCAATTATCATGCTGCAGTTAAGAGCATGTTTAACGGTAACCAATTCTTCTTATTTGTACATAACATCTATAGCGACGTACGTTTGGTAGGTGCACCTCCATCATCGATGGGTAAATTTGGTGGCGACACCGACAACTGGATGTGGCCTCGCCATACTGCAGACTTCTCGATGTTCCGTATATATACCGCTCCCGATGGCTCGCCTGCAGAATATTCGAAAGACAATGTGCCTTTGAAACCTAAACATCATTTGCCTATCAATATCAAAGGTGTTGAACAAAACGACTTTGCAATGATAATGGGATTCCCCGGAACTACAAACCGTTTTGTAACTTCTTATGGTTTGGAAGAAGTAATGGATATTACCAACAAACTACGTTACGAAATACGTACACAAAAAATCAACGTATGGAAAGCTGCAATGAATGCCGACCAAGCTGTAAAGATTAAATATGCTTCGAAATATGCAAGTTGTTCGAACTATTGGAAATATTCCAACGAACAAAACAAAGCTCTTAAGGCTTTGAACACTATAGGTGTAAAACAAGACATAGAACGTAGATACAACGAATGGGCAAAGACTCAAGATCCTAAATACAGAAATGTACTTGCCGAAATAGAAAAGATGATGAATGCTCGTAAGCCTTATATGGCTGCACGCACTTATTTGGCAGAAGGTTTGCTTAGCGGTCCCGAATTGCCTATGATGGCTTTCGGTATATTCAATATGTTGGCTACTGCCGACGAACAAACATCGGTTCAAGACAAACAAGCTATATTGGACGAAATAATGAAAGAAATAAAAACTTTCTACAAAGACTACGACCAAGCTCTTGAAGAAAAGACTATTGCAACAATGTTTGAATATGTATACAAAAACATAGAAGCAGAATATTGTCCTGAATTCCTTGCCGAAATAAACAAAAAATATAAAGGTAACTTTGAAAAATATGCAGCCGACGCTATGAAAAAATCGGTATTCGCCAACGAAGAAACCTTAATGAAATTCATGGAAAAACCAAACGTGAAAAAACTTGCCAAAGATCCAATGATAATAGCCGGTTTAGGTTCTTATATCGAATATATGGAAGTGGCCAAAAAAGTAAAGAATGCTGCTCCCGATATGGAAAGAATGCAACGTTTGTTTGTATACGGCTTGTTGGATATGAATGGCAACAAACCTATTGCTCCCGATGCTAACAGCACTATCCGCTGCACATACGGTAACTGTTTGGCATACGAACCTCGCGATGGTGTATATTACAACTACTATACAACTTTGGATGGTGTGATGGAAAAAGAAGACCCAACAAACCCTGAATTTGTTGTTCCTGCCAAACTTAAAGAACTTTGGAAAGCAAAAGACTACGGTCGTTATGCTAACGCAAAAGGCGAATTGCCTACATGCTTTATCACCAACAACGATATTACAGGTGGTAACAGCGGTAGCCCTGTAATGAATGCCGAAGGTCATCTTATAGGGCTTGCTTTCGACGGTAACAGCGAAGCAATGAGTGGCGATATCGATTTTGAAGAAAACATGCAACGTTGTATCAACCTTGATGTTCGTTATATGCTTTTCATAATCGACAAGTTTGCCGGGGCTAAGAATCTTATAAACGAAATGACTATAATTGAATAAAACATACGGCAACCCGGTTTGTCGATAAGTTTTCGTGATAGAGATGCAACCATGTTGCATCTCTATTTTTTTTATACGATATCTTCTCTTTTGGAATTGTTTCCTACTGCTCGAAACGCAGAAGGTGGATGTTCTAAGGATGTCGAGTAAGCGCTATTTCTTGCTATCGCTTTGGTATAAATTCAAGCATTGCTTTGTGGTCGCCTAATCGCAGCTTTTGTTATAGAAGATTCAAGAGGAATGCAAATCGCTATAAGTTCGGAGAGACTATAGATATCTGTATTTCCCCATTTGATAACCTGACAATGATACCTTGCAACGGTATTGCAAAACTATTGCAATACCGCCAATAGAACTGTATGGTAGAGAGGATGCTTTTTAACAATTAAACCCTTTTGTAAACCTCTGTTTTTAACAAATGGTCCGTCTAAAATGAGACGCTAAAAGTCGCATGATATAAGTATTTGAATATCAATCTGCTTAAATCTTATTATTTGTTTCGGTACTTTCTCGCTAAAAATAGGGCGGGGGTAAATTGATTTAGGG
>JAFZFU010000054.1 GCA_017555745.1 Bacteroidales bacterium | reverse complement strand
CAGTGAGTGCTTTTGAAGGGTAGGGGTGAACCTCTATCATTAGTCCATCAAAATTTAGATCCATGGCAGATTGAGCTATGGATTGTACGATGCTACTATTTCCCGATATGTGGCTTGGGTCGCATATTAATGGTAGATCAGGATGTGTACGTTTTATTTCAATAGGTATTTCCCAAAGTGGATTGTTTCTAAATCCATAATTGTTGTGTGTGAAAAAGCCCCGATGTATAGCTGCGATGTCTTTTATTCCGGTATTTTTGATACGTTCGATAGCTCCTATCCATAATTTAACATCAGGTATAGGTGGATTTTTAATCATTACGGGTATATTTATCCCTTTTAAACATTCCGATAGTTCGTTCATCGAAAATGGATTGCTTGATGTGCGTGCACCTATCCAAATAACGTCGATATTGTATTTTAAGCATAACTCTATGTGTGCAGGTTGAGCAACTTCTATTGCAAAATTAATGTTTGGAAATTCTTTTTTATAGTCCTTTATCCATTTTAAACCTTCTTCTCCTATACCTTCAAATCCACCGGGACGAGTGCGTGGTTTCCATATGCCACATCGTATAATATCAACTTGATTATTAGTTGATAAGTATGACATAACATCAATAAATTGTTCCTTGCTTTCAATACTGCAAGGTCCTGCTATTATACAAGGTCGTTTATTAAACATTTTATCCTACAATTATTTGGGTCATGCTATCTTTATCGAGAAATTTATTTGATATCTCACAAATCTTGGTGGTGGTTATATTGTCTATACTCTTTAAGTAGTTTTCTGTGAATAGTTCTGTAGAATGGTTAGATATCATTTGCTTGTGTCGTTCTGAAATTTCAAATATACCATCAATACTTCTTATAAAATCACCTATAAGATAGTTTTTAACGATTTCTAATTCTTCTTCGCATATAGGTTTTGAGCATATATCCTGAAGTTCGTTATATATATCTTCCACTGCATTATCTTTTACTTCTTTTCCAACTTCGGTATTTATAAAGAAAACACTTGTGCCTCTTATAGCTTGTATCATTGAATATATTGAATAGCAATATCCTTTTTCTTCGCGTATTTTTGCATTAAGTTTACTTCCAAAATATCCACCTAATATTGTATTTGCAATCATAAGATCTGTGAAGTCATTGCTATCCCAGGTCGTGTTTATTACTTTGCCTATTCGTATTGTGCTTTGTACAGCATCTTGCTTTGGAATATAAATTTTTTCGGGTAGTGCAAATACCGGTTTAGGTACTATTGGTTTAATAGGTCGTACGTCGGTTGTTTGGCCAAATAGTTTATTTATAATATGTAGTATATTATCATCGATATTACCAGATGCTAATATTGTACAATTGCTTAACTGATAATTATTGTTGTAGAAATTTCTAACATCATCAACTGTTAGTATGTCAAAGTCATTTTCTGATGCAAACGAACCATACACATGATTACAGCCAAATACTGTTTCGTAGAATTTTCTGCGAGCTAAATATTGAGTTTTCATCATGTCGTTTTGAAAATTCTGTTTGCTTTTCTTTATTGCTACTTCAAATTCGTTGTTTGGAAATATGGCTTCGGTAAATATTTCATATAGAAGCGGTAGAATTTCTTCTGCATATTTTTTAATCATAAATACTGATATAGAAGAAGTCGTGCTATCACTGTTTTTTTCGATGTATATACCTTTATTATCTAATATTTCTGCTATTTGTTTTGCTGTATGCCTGTTGGTTCCTTCTGTTATGAGTTTACTGGTAAATCGTGCTGTTAGTTTTTTAGTTTGATAGGCGCTACCTGCTTCAAAAACAAAGTCTATTTTCACCAAGTCGATACTATTGCTTTTGAATATTACTATTTTTTTGCCATTATCCATAGTATAGTATGATGGCAAAAGTTTGTTGCAATCTATTGATGAGGTTTTTAATATCAAATTATCTTTAGGATTAATGCTACGGTTTATCATAATATTCTTCTATATATTTAAAAGGTAAGGGTCAATTTTATATTGAATTGTCGCATAGTCAAAAAATTAGGCACAGCATAATATCGATTGTCATAGTCGGCTATCCATATATACGATACTACATTTTTGTAGTTGAATAGATTGAATACTTCAAGATTTAGCCATACGTCATCGAAATGTCGTAGTAATGCCTTGTTTTTTATTTTGTCTATTTTATTTAATTGTATACCTCCGGTTATGTCTACTCTAAAGTATGGAGGCAGACGATGTGTTATGCTAAAGTCAGACTGTCCCGGTTTGGTAAATGGTAATCCTGTTCCATATATGAAATTAAGACTCACTTTCATCCATGGAAGTGTTGGCATGTAATCTTGAAAGAAAAGTTTTATCATCATGCGTTGATCGGTGGGGCGTGATAACCATCCGTAGTCATCGCCTTCGATATCCTCTTGCGTTTGCATTAGAGATAGACTTGCCCATGATTCTACACCATCCACAAACTCTCCGTTAATACGGAGGCTTATACCGGTAGAATATCCTACAGCATTGTTTTCGGCCATATAACGTATACGCATGTTGTCTATTTCGTAGGGTATAAGATCGGTTATGTATTTATAATAAATATCGCCGATGAATTTGAATGGTTTGTCCCACAATATAAAATTGTAGTCGAATGTACCCATTATTTGATATGATTTTTGCGATTTTATTTCTTCATTTATATCGCCATTTTTATAACGATATTCTCGATAGAATGGTGATTGGGTGTAGATGCCGGTAGATATGCGAAACAACATATCTTTATCCCATTCGGGTTTATAATTAATACTCAAACGAGGTGTAGTAAAAAACTCATTGTTAAAACTCCAATATTGTCCTCGTATGCCTAATATTATACTTATCAAACTTTTCTCGGTGTGAAAATCGTAATTTCGTTGTAGATATCCGGATATTCTATGAGAGGATATAGTATTTTGGCTTTTTACATAGTTTTGCAATTCAGGTGCAAATGGTATATTGTTGCTATCACCCGGTATGCTATAGTCGGGGTTGGGTATGGTAAAATCTGCCGAGTCTACCATACGCCATTCTTTCATTTTGTCATAAATATATTCGTGTTGGTAACGTGCACCCCAATTCCAATTGCCAAGCGAAGCAAAATATGTCCCTTTTATTTCGGTATTTATAACATGGGTGTTTAGGTAATTGCGTGCGTGTTCGAGATATGTTCCCACTCCTCTGTCAAATTTGTTTACTTCGCCAACTACAGCTCCCACGTTTAATTCATAAAGCCAATATTGTCCTTGTATATCATACACCTCACTTTCGTTGGTAGTATATGCCGATGTTATCCATTTCCATTGCATATTGTCGTTGGGACGGTAGTCTAATGTTATAGCACCCATTAGTGTCGTATATTCATCTATTTCTTGACCATCGAAGTATATTTTTAGTTCCATGGCTTCGAAAAAGTTTCCGAAATTGGTGGTTTGATTCTCCGGAACCAAACCATATTTGTTTTTAGAAAATATTCCTACAAACGATACGTCTAATTTGGGGTTGACTTTATATGTTATTATACTTTGAAGGTCTGTGTAAGCTGTGCTATAGTTGCCATCTGTGTCTAATGACTTGAGAAGGTATTGATTGCTATGTCGTCTCAGTCCTATGCTGTAGGTCATATTTTCTTTTACAATTCCTTCAATGTAGGCACTTCCCCCTAATAGACTACCTGATAATTTGCCGCTAAATTTAGTTGGTCGACGATAGGTAATGTCTAATACCGATGACATTTTATCGCCGTATTTGGCTTCGAATCCTCCGGGACTAAACATTACTCGTTCTACCATATCGGGATTAATTATCGACAAACCTTCTTGTTGACCACTGCGTACTAAAAATGGACGATATACTTCTACATCGTTTATATACACAAGATTCTCATCGAAACTACCACCTCTTACACTATATTGGCTGCTCAACTCGTTGTTACTGCCTACATCGGGAAGTGTTTTTATAAGGCTTTCCACTCCGTTTTGTGGACCTGCCATGTTTTCTATTTTCTCGATACTTATTTGGGTGAATGTGCTTTTGCGTATCTTCTCGTCTTTTATTGTTACACCCTCTAGTAGTTGTGCTTGGGGTTTTAAAATGCAATTCAACTCTTTTCGCTCATTGGTTTTGGCTTCCAACGTGAATTTTTGTTGTTCATAGCCAGTAAATGTAACCAATACTGTAATTTCTTTGTTTGACGGTATTTCAAAACTATAATATCCTTTGCTGTTACTTATATCTCCAATAGGACGGGCTGTACCTATCAATCGCACACTCACATATTCCATGTTTTCGCCTTTTTCATTGGTAATACGACCCTCTAAAATAGCTGTTTGGCAATGGCTTGTATAGGTGCCGACAAATAGCAAAACAAAGAATAGTATCTTATATATAGTGTTTCTGTTTTTATTCATAGAGTAATATAACGCAAACTTGTCTGTATTATTGTTTGTTTTCTACACCATAACCAAATAGTGCAAAGTCGCCTTTGCAGGGGTCGGATGGAAATATTTTTTTGAGTTCTTGTGTTATGCTTTTAGCAGCAGACAAAGAGTATGATTTATTTTGTGTGATTCCAAGCAAATATGCCATCCGGCACACATGTGTATCTAAAGGAATAATCAAATCGGATGGCGAAAAGTGTTCCCATATTCCTAAATCAACTATTCCATCTTGTCGTATCATCCATCTTAGAAACATATTTATTTTCTTTTGAGGACTTTTGTCCGAAAATTCGAATGCTTTACATATACGTTCAAATGGAGTGCCTTCATATTGTGCTAGTAAGCATTCCTCCATGCTTTCGAATGAATTGTATATGTGGTACAATTTACTAAATATGGTGTTCATTTGTTTGTGGCTTATCATTCTATAGAATGAACTAAGATTTTCTTTGTCAAAATCTTTTTCCCACCTTTTTGTAACAACATATTCGTAGGGCGATTTTCCCATCATATTATCCACTATATTGCAGATTTTTATTATCTGCTTTCGATTGCCAAAACTAAGATAAGCAGTTATAAAGCCGCTTATTTCGATGTCTTGTTTAGTGTTGTTGCGTTTGCGATGAGGAAATTGTACGGGGTCGTTGGCTATAAACTCTATAGTGTTGTACTTATCTGCCCATGTTTTGAGTTGCTCTTTTAATTCTTCTTTCATTGTGCAAAAGGTGTAATAAACGAATTGTTAAACTTATAATTATAGGCAATACAGCACTATTGTACTGTTGTATTCCTGTTATGATATTGAGCAGCGATACTCCCAAGCATATTAGCAAGGTGTATATAATGTATTTGCTGATTTTTTTTGGACATAATACAAGAAGTAAAAATATGGGATTTGCCCATAATATATTTAGATTTTCTTTTACACACCAATGTGATGAAAACGCCCACATCAATGTAATTATCAAACCAATTGTTCCTACAAGCGAGAATAGTGGAATATCAAACCAACCTATCTTCTTGTTTGTTTTTGCAAATATGTAGGTAATTAGGCAAGTTAGTACACATAGTGTCCAAAATACTATGTTAGGAGATACACTTTTGGGATTGTCGGTTTTAGTTTCATCAACTATAAGTTTAGATGATTGACATAAACCATTGGAATCTATGTAGTTTTGTAGATTGAACGGTATAAACATATATTGGGATATGTTTATGGTACGGTCACAACGCATACCCAATAGTGCATCTACTCCGAATTGCCACCACATTAGTTTTTCGTTGGTATAGGGATATATTATATCGCGAAAAGTATGGTTTATTACATGTCTATACGTGCTGTTTGTATCCAAAAGTTTGTGATTATAAAAATCTCTATCAATCAAACTATTTTCGATAATGTCACGTGCACGTGAAGAACAATTGTCGCGAAAGAAATCATATCGATAGTATCTGTTTTCTTCTTTAGCATTTTCCATCAATAGGTTATATACATTGTTGCGTTCATCGTGTGTTAGGCTCAGTGTTTGTTCCACCACCCAGCGTCCTTCACGTTCATATGATCTTATAAAACTATTATAGTATTGTACACCAAGCATGTAATTAAGGTTTCCTAAAGCAAATTTTAGGTATAAATTTGGTGTGTCGAAATCGAATATACCATAGTTAAACACGAGGTCGATGTTCCGGGTGGTGTCACATACCCTTATAGCACTATGTCCAAAGCTGAGGTAATATTCATTTCCGGCTCCGCAAGTGAGCAGGCTTATTGTACTATTGTGCGAAAGTTGCAACGATTGACCTACACAATCAGTGTTGCCAAGCATCACTATCGAAAGTATTATAAATGTTTTTTTAACTATATTCATCATATTGTTGATTTTTGTAATTATATATATACGACAATGCTTACGTATTATTGTGATAGTTTAAAAATATAGCAACTTATTAAGATGTTGATTTCAAATTGCGCCGACCAAACCAAAAGCCAACGAAGCTAAAGTTCAGTTTTTTACTTTATCTACACTCAATAAATGTGGAACTTTTAGATGTTGCCTTGGATAAAAATGTTTTTATCGTTTGTAAAACAGTGTTTTATAATTGTTTCTTTCTTTTGTTTCGATATGCAAATGTACTACTTTTTATGTTCTCATCCAAGCATTGTCCAAAGATTTGAAACGCATTTTACGGATGCATAATTTCTAGTAGTTACTTTATACGGACTATCCTATCCCGAGATAGGATGAATTTATGTTTTTATTGATAATTTCCTCAAAAAAACAAATGATTTCTGAGTGTAGACAATAACTTGATAAATAATTACACATTTGTTTCTCACTCACTACTGTCGTTTTTTTCTCGTGATGTTTTTTGAAATCTCTAGTGAGGGAGAATTATGGACTAAGGACTACAGACAATGCTTGGGTAGGCAATGGCTCATAGTTCACACCTCAAACTGTCATTTCTTTTTTTTGAAACATTTGGAACATTGCTTGCAGTATCGAAAAAAAAGTGGTAATTTTGCAAACTGAAATTATACAAATAAGTTATAGATAAGACAAAAATAAAAGACATGGAATGGCTTACCGATTTGGTATATGGAACAGGAATAGGACATAGCGTTATGCTATTGTGTTTGTGTATAGTATGTGGTATATTGTTGGGTAGAATAAAGATATTCGGCATATCGTTAGGTATAACTTTTGTGTTGTTTGTGGGTATTCTTATGGGACATTTAGGAATAACTATGAATAGCGAAGTTATGCATTTTATGAAGGAATTCGGCCTTATTTTATTTGTTTATTCGGTGGGAATGCAGGTAGGACCCGGATTTTTTTCCTCATTTAAACAGGGTGGTATTACCCTCAATTTATTAGCATCGGCGGTGGTCTTGCTTGGTGTTGGTATAACAATAGCTATACATTTTCTTGCCGATATACCTATGGAAACTATGGTAGGTATATTGTCGGGAGCGGTAACCAATACTCCGGGTATGGGGGCCGCTCAAACTGCGTATCAAGATATGACCGGTATTGGAGGTGATACTATAGCCATGGGATATGCAGTATGTTATCCTTTAGGTGTGTTGGGTATAATATTGGCAATTGTGTTGGTACGTTTTATTTTCAAGGTACATTATGGTAAAGAACAAGCCGAATTGGATGCTATTGATAATTCACTATCAAATCAAGCTAAATTATATACTCTGGAAATCTGTAATCCTGCTATATATGGACACACTGTAGCAGAAGTTGCAAAACTATTGATACATCGCGAACTTGTTGTAAGCCGCGTGCTTCATGCTTCGGATGGCTCCATGGAGATAGCGTCGTCGACTACTGTACTAAATCAAGGTGATAAGGTTTTTATTATAACAATAGAAAATGATTTAGATGTGATATCCACAATAATGGGTAAGGTAATAGATATGAAACCCGAAGAGTGGTACAAGAAAGACAAAAGTTTGATAAGTCGCAGAATAATAGTAACCAAAAGCGAACTTAATGGTAAACGATTGGGTGAACTTAATTTGCGTAAACAATATCATATCAATATTTCGCGTATCAATAGGGCCGGGGTTGACTTGGTGGCTCGTCCCAACCTTGTTATTCAGATAGGCGACCGTCTTACTGTAGTGGGAGGCGAAGAAGATGTTCGAAAAGTAGAAGAAATATTGGGTAATAGTATGAAACGCCTCAACGAACCTAACTTGATAACACTCTTTTTGGGTATATTTCTTGGCGTTTTGGTAGGTAGTATACCTCTTATGTTTCCCGGCATACCCCAACCCGTAAAATTGGGATTGGCCGGTGGACCGCTTATTGTAGCTATACTTATATCAAGATTCGGATATAAATACAAACTTGTTACATACAATACCATTAGTTCCAACCTTATGCTTCGCGAGATAGGTATAACCATATTTTTAGCATGTGTGGGAGTAGGTGCCGGTAATGGCTTTGTGGATACTATAGTGAACCAAGGTGGCTGGCAATGGATGGGATATGGCTTTTTGATTTCTTTTTTACCATTGCTGATTGTAGGTATTATAGGTCGCAAGATATGCAAGATAAACTATTTTACACTTATGGGGCTTATGGCTGGTTCTACTACCGATCCTCCGGCTTTAGCTTATAGCAATGCTACTGCAGGAAACGATGCTCCGGCTGTAGGCTATGCCACTGTATACCCTCTTACTATGTTTTTAAGAGTGCTTACTGCTCAGTTGCTGATAATTATATTTTGCTAATCAATAAATAAAAAATATGAGTAAAATATTGATAGTCGACGACGAACAGGATTTGTGTGAGATATTGCAGTTTAACCTCGAAAGTGAGGGCTACGAAGTCGATACTGCTAATTCGGCTGAAGAGGGTTTAAAGAAACTAAATAGTCAGCACATGCTCATACTCCTCGATGTGATGATGGAGGATATGAGTGGCTTTCAAATGGCTAATAAAATTCGAAAAGAATTGAATAACGATGTACCTATCATATTTCTTACAGCCAAAGATACCGAAAATGATATGCTTACCGGTTTTAATGTGGGAGGTGACGATTATATAACTAAACCATTTTCGCTTAAAGCTGTAATGGCAAGGGTAAAAGCTGTTATAAAACGTAGTGCAAAGTCGGCAACTGCTGCAGAATCCATAATCGATACTTTTAAATACAAAAGTTTGCAAATAAATTATGAAACAAAAAAAGTGTTGGTTGACAATAAAGAGGTACAACTTACACGGAAAGAGTATATGATATTAGCTTTTTTAACACAAAGTCCTCAACGCTTTTTTACTCGTGAGCAAATTCTCTCGCAAGTATGGGACGAGGATGCTTATGTTATTGAGCGCAGTGTGGATGTGCACATAGCCCGACTGAGAAAGAAATTAGGCATCATAGGTGAAAATATAATAAATCGAACCGGTTTTGGATATTCTTTTGATAATAATTAAAGGCATATTTGTGATATGAGGAAAATGCGATTGTTGCCTAAACGAAAAATATTTTTTTACGGCTTGGTGGTGGTAGTGCTATATGCAGTAGTGGTGGCCGGAATACATCTTTTTTTTAATCATGTTTCTTCTGATAATCTTGCCATGGATAAAGATAGAGGATGGTTGTCGCCTACAACGATTCAGATTGCTGTGGCATTTTTGTTTTTGTTGGCAATACTCTTAGCCGGATATTTCTCTTATCGTTTTTTTGTAGTGATGCATACGCTGAAAGATTTTGTCGACTCGGTAGAAAAAGGTAATGTAAATTATGATGCCTCAACTCATTTTCCCGATAGTTATTCAGGTGCGGTAGGTAGTAAGATAATATCGCTCTACAAACAACTCGAAGAGAGTAAACAACAGATAATAGCCGAAAAAGATAGAAACAGAAAAATGAAACAGGAGATGACCAATAATATAGCCCATGAACTTAAAACTCCTGTAAGCAGTATAAGGGGGTATTTGGAAATATTGTTGAGTAATAAACCTATACCTGATGATAAAAGACAATACTTTCTCGAACGTTCGTATTCGCAAACACTCAGACTCTCGAACTTAATAAATGATGTGTCGATAATAAATAAAATTGAAGAATCGGCCGAGTTGTTTCAAAAGGAGAAAGTGGTGGTATGCGATATAGTACAAGAAGCCATAAACGAACTCGATGATAAGATAGTAGAGCGCAATATCGATGTGCAAAACTCAATATCGTCCGATATAGTGATAATGGGAAACCATAGTTTGTTATATGGTATATTTCGCAATTTGATAGAAAATGCAGTTTACTATGCCGGCGATAATATAAACATAATCATAGAGTGTCACAAAAAAGATGCCGATTTTTATTATTTTCGTTTTCGCGATACAGGTTGTGGTATCGACGATAAGTATCTTACACGTATTTTTGATCGTTTTTTGCGTATCGACGAGGGTAGGAGTCGAAAAAATGGCGGCACCGGTCTTGGGCTTTCAATAGTGAAACATGCAGTGTTATTTCACGATGGCGGTATAATAGCCAAAAATGCCGAAGAAGGTGGCTTGGAATTTTACTTCTCACTCAAAATATCGTAGCGCCTTACGTAGAAAAGTTTTAGATGGGTTGATTCTGTTGGTTAATTGTTAAGCCAATTTCTAAAAAAGCCATGTTTGAGAAATGAAAAGGATTTCTCTATATTATGAATTATATACAATGCATTTTTTAGGAATTGCTTTCAGATTGAGCGTCGACATTTGGTTGTCAATGATTTTTTTTGCCCACTTTTAATCCTTTTTACTCTAATAAAATCTGTCGATTTTCTATATTTCTTCAAAAAAACGAATAATCATTTTCCCAAAAATGAATAATCGTTTTTTCAAAAATGATTATTCGGTCATTATGCAACCGATTATTCGATTTCGCCAAAACGAATAATCGTTTTTTTACTATCCACCATATTCTAATCCCCAAAAAGTACGACAAAAAATATTGGCTCTAGTTTGATATTAGACTGAAATTACACCAATATAGGAATAGTAGGTCTCTTATTTACATCCACTGCATGAATAGGAATATATGCAGATGCTGCGGTATCAAACAATATTGATATTCTGTTCTTTAGATAAACTTTTCCATACATTAGAACATTATTCCAGATTAGATAATTGTTCAAATACTTTGTAGACACTCCATTAAATATGTCTAAGAATTTCTTCAATTGACCATGATAGTTATTAATGCGTTGTATATTAAAATTCTTGATTGACTTTTTTCCTCCTTTTATTTGAGATAATTTCTAAAAATTCACTCGTTTGGAGAGCAGTGTTACGAAGTTTTTTTCTTGAAATCATAAGTGGTTGATTTTTTAACCATTCGAGATTAGTGTGTGAACCTTCCAAGATTCGCGTCTGAACCTTGGAAGATTCACGTCTGAACCTTCTAAGGTTCACGAAACACCTTTCAAAAGGTTATTCTTTAATGGTGAAAATTGACATTTTATCAAATGGAAGATTCAAAAAATATCGTAAGACTATTTCAAGAATTTCTCCTTTCGGATAATTTTTGAAAGTCGTGCTTGATTGACTTCATCAACTCTCCACAAATCAGTTGCAAACCAATTTTTAGAAGTTGCCTAAAGATATACTATCGTTTCGATCAATTAGGTAACACTTTGTTTGAGAAACTCTATCATGATGTGTTATTTAAGCATTTCTATGCACAATGGTACCATAACTAAAACTTCCTCGCTATTTAATACGAGGAAGTTTTTTATACGTAAAAAATCAAAACTGCGAGTATTAGCTGTGCAAATGCAAGGTGACGTATAATTTCTGGTCTTGTTGCTTCTTGGTCGAAACGTGAAGTCACTTACTTTATTACTTACAACCGGTAGTATTAGAAATTATCCTTTTGTCTTACTACTTTTTTCTATTGTGAAAAATAAACCTATAATCAAAAGAATGCCGTTGATTAAGAAGATGAAATCGGTATTGTTGTCAGAAAAAATCCAATCGAAGAACTTGATGATAAAAGGTGTAATTAGTACAGATAAATAATTCATACTCATTACACATGCAAGAGTCATAATTACGTTGCGAGGTGGCGATATTTTGGTTGTTCGGTCGTAAATGATGGGTTGTACCACGCCATAGCCCCAACCTGCTAATGCCGCTCCCAATATAAATAATACCAAGTGATGCGACATAAAAATTATTATCAAACCTATGCCCATTATAAGCATATTTATCCATTCCACATGGTTTCTCATTATGTCTAATATTCGGGTTATAAAAAATCCGGGTATGGTTATGGCCAAGAAAAATATTGCTATCACAGCTCCCGAACTTTCGCTATCCATATTATATTTTTGCATCAAAAAAGGCAAATTGAGAGGAATGGCCAAAACACAATAGGTGACAAAAAAGTACAATGTCATAAGTTTAAGAAGTTCTCTTTTATTCAATGCTTGTGGCAGAACAACCGTTTTTGACTTCGAAGAAACATTATTGCTATTGGGAGAAGGTTTTGGTAAAAAACTACACAATATTACAGATATTACAGGTAAAAGATAAACAGCAAATGGAGCGTGCCAATTAATGGCAGCAAGCCAACCTGTAAGATAAGTAGCTATTACTAAAGTCAGGTTATTGATGCCCGAGCTTATACCAAGTTGCTGTGTGCGGTAGCGTCCGGAAAAATATTCGGCTATAAGCCCAGTAGACAATGGAATAACTATACCGGCACCTATGCCAAGAATACAGCTGAGTACTATTAACGCGGTCATAGTTTCTACAAAAAAGTAGCATATCCCACTAAGTAAAAATATCAGTAATCCCACATAAAGTATTTTTATTTTATCTTTGCTATCTGATAATTTACCCGATAAAAACAAAAAAGGTATCACCAACATCGAGGGTAAAGAAGTAAGCATTTGTATTTCCAAATCGGTGGCATGAGGAAATACTGTTTCCAAACTTCCCATTATCGGTGATATTGCCAAACCGGGTAATGATGTAATAGCAGATACTGACCATATTGCAATTAATGCCAATATGGATATTTCGCTTTTTCCTGTCTCTATTTTCTTTATCATAACACTTGTTTTTTCGATTAAAACATATATTCCGCAATAATGTTTAGATAGTTTATAAGTCATTGTTCCCGATATGGGAATATTATAGATGAGAAAAAATGAAATTGTCGATGAAAAGCTTAAAAACATTATCGGCACTAACTCAATAGACAAAGGATAACAGTGTATATAGCGATTAATTTAAACAGTCAAAAACGAAGGAAGAATGTTATTGTAATAGATGAAAAATAAACTCTATTAAAAAATAAAATCTTCTAAGTTGCGTTACTTGCGTATAATTGTGGTGAAAAATAAACTAAAACAAATATGAATAAGATAAAGATAAGTGTAATAGTATGTCTGTTGATGTTTTCGACATGCGTTGTAGCTCAAAACAAATATGACGACAAAGGTTTTGAGATAAGTAAAAATTTGGAGATATTTTCTACTGTATACAAAAATTTGCAACTCAATTATGTAGATGATATAGAACCCGGTAAGTTAATGAAGACTGCTATAGATGCAATGTTGGCATCTTTAGACCCTTATACGGTCTATATACCCGAAAGTGAGATAGAAGATGTGAAAATGCAGTTAATGGGTCAATATGGCGGTATCGGTATGCTTATTCATCAACGAGGCGACTATGTGTATGCTTCTGAACCTTACGAAGGTATGCCTGCCGATCTTGCCGGTTTAAAAGCCGGTGATAAAATATTGGAGATAGATGGTCAAAGTGCAGAAGGTAAAACAACAGCAGAAGTGAGTAGTGCGCTTAGGGGACAAGCCGGAACCGAGTTAAAAGTGAAGATTGAACGTGATGGTAAGGTGTTGGAAAAAACTTTGACACGTCGCGAAATAAAATTGAAACCTGTTCCATACTATGGATTGGTAGACAATGACTATGGATATATAAAATTAAATGAGTTTACACAAAATGCATCGAAAGATGTAAAAGATGCTTTTTTAACTTTGAAATCGAAAAATTCCAATCTTAAAGGTTTGATATTAGATCTTAGAGGCAATGGCGGTGGATTATTAAATGAGGCTGTGGATTTAGTGAATATATTCGTAAACAAACATGAACTTGTAGTACAAACCAAGGGTAAGGTAGCTTCACGAAACACTAAACATCATACTCGCAATGCTCCTGTAGACAAAGATATACCGATAGTAGTGCTTATAGATGGCTATAGCGCCAGCGCCAGTGAAATTGTTGCAGGCTCGTTGCAAGACTTGGATAGAGCTGTAGTGATAGGCTCCAGATCGTTTGGTAAGGGGTTGGTACAAAATATATTGCCGCTTACATATAATTCGCAAATGAAGGTAACTGTATCTAAATATTATATACCAAGTGGTAGATGTATACAAGCTTTGGATTATGCTCATCGCGATGAAAATGGTCGTGCCACTAAGGTTCCCGACTCGCTAAAAACAGCATTCAAGACTCGTAATGGCCGTGTGGTATACGATGGTTTTGGAATAGAACCTGATGTGGAAATAGTGGATTCGTCCATGGTGGGAAATATCACTGTGGCTCTTGTACGCAATATGCTTATTTTTGATTACGCAACCGACTATGCAAAAAAACACTTTTCGATACTTCCGGCAGCCGATTTTGAAATAACCGATGAGATCTATGCTGATTTTACCGACTTCCTTAAAGATAAAAAATATGAATATTCCACATCTACCGAAAAGGCATTGGAATTGCTTAAAGAAGCTGCCAAAGATGAAAAATATATAGAAAGTATTGCCGACGATATTGAAAAATTGATTCAAAAGGTGCATAGCGACAAAGCTATTGATCTACAAAAAAATCGTGAAGATATAAGTGGTTTTATAAAATCTGAATTGCTGACTCGCTATTACTATGAAAAGGGTAGAATAGAGGGTATGTTAAATAATGATGATGAAGTGAAAGCAGCCATTGAAATACTATCCGATAAAGACAGCTATAATAATATATTGACACACGGAAAATAATATACAAAACATCTCTTTTTGCTATTTTGTATGATGGCAAAAATGCTAAAAAAGAATAGTAAGTGA
Organism: Bacteroidales bacterium; assembly: GCA_017555745.1. GTDB lineage: Bacteria > Bacteroidota > Bacteroidia > Bacteroidales > P3 > HGM05376. The sequence continues at coordinate 3,536 of JAFZFU010000054.1, read as the reverse complement.
CTCGTTCAAATGTCCATAGTTTGATATACTTTGTGCTGTTGGCTGCGATGGTAGTGGCCATACCCACATCCAATTTTTTAATGAGTGCTGCACAGATATTTTTGGCGCTTAATTGGATAGTGGAAGGTCAATGGCAAAGTAAGATACAACGAGCCCAAAAGCAACCTTTGCTATGGGCTTTCGTGGTGCTCTTTGCAGTGCATTTGATATGGATACTGCTATCGTTTAATTATAGTTATGCTATCGATGATATACGCAAAAAACTCCCTTTCTTGATAGTACCATTGATTATCCTTACTTCTTCGCCGTTATCTCGCAAAAGATTTAATATCTTGATGTGGGTATATCTAACCACCATGTTTGCAGTGTCGCTCTATAGTTGGATCAATCATATTGTCAATCCCGATATAAGCTATCGTAGTTTATTTCCATTTATATCGCATATACGTTTGGCACTAAATGCATGTTTAGTGATTTTTCTATTGCTATATGTAGTTAATAAATTGTTGAACAATAGGATGCTTTTATTATTTAAACAAAAAGTTTATATATGCATGATTCTTTTTTTGATAGGGTGGTTTGTGGGATATTTGTTTTTGTTGCAATCATATACCGGTTTTATTATTCTGCTGATTACCGCATTTGTGGTGTGTTATATTTATATCAAACGCCATTTTAGTACAGGTCGTGTTGCTATTTTTTTTCTGGCAGTTGTAGCAACGATATTTTCGATAGCGGGAGTAGTTGTGTATTATACTTATGATTATTATAGTTTAAAACCTCTTTCGGTTGATTCATTGAAAACTCATACAGCTAATGGAAATGCCTATGTTCATAATAAGGATGGTTTTGTGGAGCATGGTAACTATTCGAATAACTACATTTGCCATATCGAAATTGAGCAGGAGTGGAGGCACATAAGTTCCAAACCACTTGATTATATAACTCCAAACGGCTATAGCATAGAACCTACATTGATACGTTATCTTAACTCGAAAGGACTTACTAAAGATAGTGTGGGTTTGAGTGTGTTGACAGAAAACGATATTATAGCTATCGAACAAGGCAAAGCTTCATATTACGATGCATATGGCAATATTGTGGAAAAGATGATCTATAGATTGTTGTTTGAATACGAAAACTATAGAGTGTATCATAGAGTAAAAAATTCTTCGCTGTTACAACGTTTTGAGCTTTGGAAAAACACTTCTGAATTAATAGTCCAAAATCCGATATTTGGGGTAGGTACCGGCGATGTGGCCGATGCAATACATCGAAATTTACAATACAATAATTCGGAACTTAAAGATACCGAAATGCGTACACACAACCAATATCTAACCTTTATACTCGCTTTCGGATTCTTCGGAACACTAATTATTACAGCCTTCTTTGGTTATGCCATAATAAAACAACGCCTTTTGGGATCGCTTTTGATGGTAGCCTACCTTTGTATAGTGGCTATCTCGTTTATGAGCGAAGATACATTAGAAACAGCCGCCGGATGTCTTTTCTGTACCTTCTTTTTTTGTGTATTTACTACTCAAAAACAGTGTTTCAGCAACCTTGCGGAGACATAAAATGCCATCTTAAGCGTAATGTTTTTGAATTTTAATAACATTGATATATAATACTTTGACCCTATAGTGGCGAAAAAAATATTTCTAATTGAAAATAAATATGTATCTTTGCAACTTATTGTAAAAATAAAATTATTAATAAAATAGGGGCTACATGCACCTATATAGGTAAAACTAAAATCAATAAAAGATGACAGAAAAAATAGCTACATTAAGAGACAGTGCTGCTATTAGATGGATAGCCCTACTGTTGTTGGCTTTGGCCATGTTTTGTTCATATATCTTTATGGACATCTTATCACCAATCAAAGATTTAATGGAATCAGAAAGAGGCTGGGACTCTACTGCATTCGGTACAATGCAAGGCTCAGAAACATTCTTGAACGTATTTGTTTTCTTTTTAATCTTTGCAGGTATCATTTTGGATAAAATGGGCGTACGCTTTACCGCTCTATTATCAGGTGCTGTAATGCTAGTGGGAGCTGCTATCAAATGGTATGCAGTTACCGACTTGTTCCAAGGCAGTTCTTGGGATGTTTGGTTTACAAACCACTTAAATTATATACCTGGTTTTGACGAGTTGGGTGTGTCTCCTTTCTACGAAGGTATGCCAGCATCTGCTAAAGTTGCAGCCATCGGATTCATGGTATTCGGATGTGGTGTTGAAATGGCAGGTATCACAGTATCTCGTGGTATAGTAAAATGGTTCAAAGGCCGCGAAACAGCAATGGCAATGGGTTCTGAAATGGCATTGGCTCGTTTAGGTGTTGCTACATGTATGATATTCTCTCCTTTCTTCGCAAAACTAGGCGGAAGCGTAGACGTATCTCGTTCGGTTGCTTTCGGTGTTATATTGTTGTGTATTGCATTTATGATGTTTGTTGTTTACTTCTTTATGGACAAAAAACTAGATGCACAAACAGGCGAAGCAGAAGAAAAAGACGATCCATTCAAAATAAGCGACCTTGGAAAGATTCTTTCAAGTATGGGATTTTGGTTAGTAGCATTGCTTTGCGTACTATACTACTCAGCTATTTTCCCATTCCAAAAATACGCTGTAAACATGTTGCAATGTAATCTTACACTTCAACTTCCTGAACAAGGTTCGTTCTGGGCAGGCGATGCTGTAACTATTGTACAATATGTTATCATGCTTGTTGTCGCTGTATTTGCTTTCGTAAGCAACTTTATGAAGAAAAAATCTTTGAAAATATCGTTCATGTGCATAGCAGGTGTTGCTTTGATTACATACTGTATAATGGGATATATGAGAGGTACTGCCGAAACAATATTTGCAGTATTCCCATTGTTGGCAGTAGCTATCACTCCTATACTAGGTAGCTATGTAGACCGCAAAGGTAAAGCAGCTTCTATGCTTATGATAGGTTCATTATTATTGATAGCTTGCCACTTGACATTTGCTTTCATACTTCCAATGTTCAAAGGTAGTGCTATCGGAGGAACTATAGTAGCTTACATTACTATCCTTGTGTTAGGTGCATCGTTCTCGTTGGTACCTGCTTCGTTGTGGCCAAGTGTACCAAAATTGGTTGACGAAAAAATCATTGGTTCGGCTTACGCTTTGATATTCTGGATACAAAACATAGGTTTATGGTTGTTCCCAATGCTTATAGGTAAAGTATTGGATAAAACAAATCCTGAATTGGTAGAAAAAGTTAAGACAGGTGTAATATCATCGCAAGAAGCCGCTGTTTCTTACGACTATACAGCACCTCTTGTAATGCTTGCTTCTCTAGGTGTTGCAGCTCTTATCATAGGTATAATCTTGAAGAGAGTAGACGCTAAGAAAGGTCTTGGCCTAGAATTGCCAAACATCAAAGAAAACTAATAATACATAATTGTAAAAAGTCCACTTCTATTGTTATAAGTGAAGTGGACTTTTTTTTGTTTTTATTTACTAACTAATACTTATTATATGACGATAACAGCTGTACT
>JAFZFU010000053.1 GCA_017555745.1 Bacteroidales bacterium | reverse complement strand
TTGAACTTTGACAAGATGTGCGACCTTATAGCCGAGCGTACCACTCTGGATAGCTCGGAGGTGGATTTCGTGTTGTCGGTATTGCAAGATGTGGTTATCGAGAATCTTGAAATAGGTCGCGGTGTAGAACTTGGCAAGCTTGGCAACATAGAGCCATCCCTTAACGCCACGGCTGTAGAAGAACTGAAAGATATAAACCTGAAGAATATCAAACGGGCACACATCATCTACAAGCCATCGATAGAGATAAAAAAAGCCTTGAAGAACTTGAAATACTACATCGACAAAAGATGCGTAATAGAGAGATAATAAATTAGAATAATATATATATGTCAAAAATATCTATTCGATTTTATAATGACCGAGAGGTACGTGCAGTTTGGGACGAAGAAAATTCCAAATGGTGGTTTTCGGTGCTCGATATTGTCGGGGTGCTGAATGATCAAGATGACTACCGGAAAAACCGTAACTACTGGAAGTATCTTAAAACGAAACTCAAAAGCGAGAATAGTGAAGTGGTTAGTGGTACTAACCAGTTGAAATTGCTTGCACCCGATGGTAAGCATCGTCTTGCGGATGTTCTTGATTACGATGGTGTTTTGCTTCTCGCAAAAAGCTTTCCAAATGCTCGATCAATGCGTTTTGTCGAATGGTTTACCAATAGCGACGAGACTATTGACGGCAAGAGCAAGTCGAAGGCGTATGCTCTATTCGAGAGTAGCCTTATAGACAATATCGAGGTTGGTACTGTCAAGGGATTACAACAGATACATGCCTATCTCTTTGGTGGTCTTTACGACTTTGCCGGCAAAATACGAACGAAGACAATAGCCAAGGGCAATACGCTGTTTTGTTTGGCCGAGCATCTGGATAATTACTTAAAGATTGTAGAAGCAATGCCTGAAACGACTTTTGACGAGATTGTTGACAAGTATGTGGAGATGAATGCAGCACATCCGTTTATGGAGGGCAATGGTCGTTCTACCCGCATTTGGCTTGATATGATTTTCAAAAAACGAATGAAGATGTGTGTAGATTGGAGCAAGATAAACAAAAAAGAATATCTTGATGCCATGATAGCAAGCCATACTGATAGCAGTCGGATACGTGTACTTCTAAAAGACTCTTTGACCGACAAAATCAACGATAGAGAAACCTTTATGAAAGGTATTGACTATTCATACTACTACGAACAAGAGGAGTAGCTTCGCATGGACAACAGACAACAGGCTACGGACAACGGTCGGGGGGGAAGCCGGAAATATGGATTCACGGAGTCACGGAAATTTGCTTTGCTACGCCAGACAACAAGACCACTAGTCAACGAGACAACGAGTCGTGCAGCCACTTGTAGTCTTGTAGTCTTGTAGTCTTGTAGTCTCGTAGTCTTGTAGTCTGCTGAGCGGTAGCGAAGCATTTGCGGTAGGCGGCATTAGAAAATATGCTTGTTTTGGGGCGATGAGATATGCAATAGGGAAGGGCTTTTTTTAACGGAAGATACTTTTTTTGCATTCTGCGAAAAAAGTTGTATCTTTGCAAAAAATATTAAACATGTTTATTGAAGTACTAAAGTCTAAAATTCATAGAGTTACAGTAAAAGAAGCTAATTTGGATTATATCGGAAGTATCACCATCGACGAAGATTTGATGGATGCCGTTAATCTGATAGAGAACGAAAGGGTTGATATTTATAATATCACCAATGGCGAACGTTTCAGCACTTATGCCATTAAAGGCGAACGTGGCAGCGGTATAATAGGTATCAATGGTGCTGCCGCTCATAAAGCCGGTGTTGGCGACCTTATTATAATAGCTTCGTATGCATCGATGGATTTTGAAGAAGCCAAAACTTTTACTCCGTCGGTTGTGTTTCCTAAAGACAACAAGTTGCGTTAGAGCCTTGTAAAAAAAACGAATACCATTTATTTTATATCATGCTGAAAAAGATTGGCAATATAATAAAGTTTGTGCTTTTTATAGGTTTGGGTGTGTTTTTCATTTATTGGTTTTTGTCGAAACTCACCGCCGACGAGAAGGCACAGATATGGGAGGCTTTTGGCAACGTTAATTATTTTTGGGTTGCCGTTGTTTTTGCCATAGGCGTGCTAAGCCACTTTGTGCGCGCCTTGAGGTGGAAGTTGCTTTTCGAACCTCTCGACTATAAGCCATCTACTTCCACTACTTTTGGAGCAGTGATGATAGCCTATTTGGCCAACTTGGCAGTGCCTCGTTTGGGCGAAGTGCTGCGTTGCGGCATACTGAACCGCTACGAAAAAATACCTATCCAAACCTCGTTGGGTACTGTGGTTACCGAACGTGTGATAGACCTTGTGGGGTTTGCTCTTACCGTTTTATTGGGATTGGTATTGGAGTTTAATTTGCTTAAAGACTATCTTTATGATGCATTGTCGCAAAAGATGGCGGTGCCAAGCCTTGCCACTTTGGCGGTGGTGGGCATAGCGGCTGCCGTGCTTTGTGTGGTATTGTACAGAATGTTTCGCCAATGGTTGATGAAGATACCTTTGTTTGCCAAGATGATACAGATGCTGTTGGGCTTTTGGCAGGGGATAAAAAGTATATTGTATCTTCGTAAACCATGGTTGTTTGTATTATATAGTGTATTGATATATTTTCTTTATTTCTTGAGTGGCTATGTGGCTTTTTGGGTGTTGCCCGAAACCATGCACCTTACAATGCTTACTGCTCTTATGGTATACATATTTGGCTCGGTGGGCATGATGATAACTCCCGGAGGTATAGGATTATATCCGGCTTTGATAGCCGAAACATTGGCTATATATAAGGTTGCCAAACCCATAGGATATGCGTTGGGTTGGATATCGTGGGGTGTGCAACAGGTGGTAACATTGGTATTGGGAATGGGCTACCTTGTGGCATTGCCGCTGATGAAAAAGAAAAACAGTAGCGAAACAGACAAATAAGACTATGGCTATGAAATATTTGGAACAGATAAAAAACAAAATAGTATTGGCCGACGATTTGCGCGCCATTATGGATAAGGAGCAGGCTGCAGGACGTAAGTTTGCTTTTTCGAATGGTTGTTTCGACCTTGTGCATCAAGGCCACATCGACTATCTGTCGAAAAGTCGCGATTTGGCCGACTATCTTATTATAGGATTAAACAGCGACGCTTCGGTGCGACGACTAAAAGGGCCTCGCCGTCCTATCAACGACGAATACAGTCGTGCTTTGATGTTGGCATCGTTTGTGTTTGTGGATTATGTGGTATTGTTTGCCGACGATACGCCTTACAATCTTATAAAGACTCTGCAACCCGATATATTGATAAAGGGCAGCGACTATAAGGTGGAGGATATAGTTGGCTACGACATAGTAACGGCACGTGGCGGAAAGGTGGCAACGCTGGATTTTGTGCCGGGCTTTTCCACTTCGCTGATAGAGCAACGCATACTGCAGGAAAAAGAATAATATTTGGCTGTATATGCTTGTGAATGTGATATAACACTAATGTAGAACGATAAAATATTTTGCCGATATGCAAAAAAGATAGAGATATTTGTGGTAAGTTCGAAAAAAACAAGTATCTTTGTACCTTTAATTTGAAACTATAAAACATAAATAATATATTCATTATAAAATAAATATGGACAGAAAGAGTATAATAGGACTTATTCTTATTTTCTTGGTTTTTATGGGCTATATGTGGTGGACAGCCCCATCGGAAGAAGAATTGGCAGCACAACGTGCCATGCGCGATTCGATAATGAGAGTTGAACAATTACGTATCGACTCGTTGGAAAAAGCCCAAGCCATGTCGGTGACTCAAACCGAAACTATCGAAAATCAACTTAAATCATCTAACGACAGTGTTCGCAACGCCGCTTATTCGCTTGCAAAGAAAGAATTGGGCGTGTTTTCGAACAATATCGATGGCGATTCGATAACACTAACCGTAAACAACGAAGTATTCAGCCTTCAATTTTCGAATGTAGGCGCCTCTATTAAATCGGCTATATTGTCGGACTATCGCACTTATGATAGTTTGCCTTTACAATTGTTGTCGCCAAACGAACAACTAAACCTTGTATTTTTGGCTCAAGGCAACAAGGCTATAAACACCGAACGTCTTGTGTTTAAGACCTATTGCAACAATGTTCCTCTTACTGCTGACACCGAGCTTAACGTAGAAAAAGATTCGCTCTTGATAAGCATGCGTGCTTATACCGACGACAGTGTGGGATACAACAAAAATCAATACTTGGAATTCCGCTACATTGTATACCCCGAAACTTATTTGGTGGATTTCGACATAGTATTTCATGGTTTGGAAGAAGTGGTACAGGTGCAACCTTATTTGGATTTGTATTGGAACAACGACTTGCTTCGTCAAGAAAAGAACAAAGACAACGAACGCCGCACCTCGTCGATATACTTTAAACCAATATCTGACGATGTTGACTATATAGGCGAAGGACGTGATGAAGTGGACAAACAGAACACTCCTTTACAATGGATTTCGTTTAAGCAACAGTATTTCTGTAATGTTTTAATTGCAGATAAAGAATTTACCAATGCTGACCTTGAGGTGTCGACCGATAAGAGAGATACCAATTCGCATTATCTTTGCGATATGAGTGCAGTAATAGGTTTGCCTTACGAATCGAAAAACGACTACACTGTGGGTATGCAGTTCTATTTCGGACCTAACAAATACCGCGAATTGGCCGATATAGGTATGCAGTTAGACCGTCAGGTGCAGTTGGGTTGGGGATTCTTCTTATTGCAATGGATCAACCGTTTTGTGGTTATCCCTGTATTCAACTTCCTCGAAACTTTCAATTGGAACTATGGTGTAATCATATTGGTACTTACATTATTGGTTAAGTTGGTGCTATTCCCCATAGCATTCAAATCGTATCGTTCGTCGGCTGTGATGAGAGTGTTGCAACCCGAAATTAACGAGATTAATGCCAAATATCCTAAGCAGGAAGATGCTATGAAGAAGCAACAAGCAGTTATGGCATTGTACAAAAAGGCCGGTGTAAGTCCTATGTCGGGTTGCTTGCCAATGTTGTTGCAATTCCCTATTCTTATTGCTATGTTTCGTTTCTTCCCCGCTTGTATAGAACTTCGTCAACAAGGTTTCTGGTGGGTTGATGACCTTTCGAGCTACGATTCGATAGTGAACTTCGGATTCAATATTCCTCTTTATGGCGACCATATCAGTTTGTGGTGTTTCTTGATGTTTGCAGTAAACTTGCTTTACACACACATGACCATGAAACAACAAGCCGCCACCAACACTATGCCGGGTATGAAGTTTATGATGTATGCAATGCCTGTAATGATGTTGTTTGCATTGAATAGTTTCTCGGCCGCTTTGAACTACTACTATTTCTTGTCGATGTGTATCACCATAATACAAATGTGGGTAATACGCAAGATGACCGACGAAAACAAAATACGCGAAAAGATACGTTTGGCAACAATAAATGCGAAAAACAAACCTGTAAAGAAATCTAAGTTTATGCAACGCTTGGAAGAAATGCAACGTATGAACGAAGAATTGGAACGCCAAAGAGCCAACAACAAAAACAACAGAAAACGATAATAGTGAACCATAAATAATACATATTATAAATTTAAAAATAGCACATTATGATTTATGCACTTATTACAACGTTTATCATCGGCTACGCAATTATAGCTCTTGAACATCCGCTGAAGATAAACAAAACAGCGACAGCTCTTATATTAGGAGCATTGGTATGGACTTTCTGTGCCGTAGGTGGACATTATTCGCACGAACATCTTATTGAGCATTTGGGCGATACCGCCGAAATTTTGTTCTTCCTATTGGGTGCGATGACTATTGTGGAACTTATTGATCAATATCAAGGTTTCCGTATCATCACCGACCGTATTCAAACCAAAAACAAAAGAAAGTTGATATGGATTTTGAGTATTCTTACTTTCTTTATGTCGGCTTTGTTGGACAACCTTACTACATCAATAGTGATGTGTGCATTGCTACGTAAATTGGTTGGCGACAAAAATGAACGTTGGTTCTTTGCCGGTATGATTATTTTGGCTGCTAACGCAGGTGGTGCTTGGAGTCCTATTGGTGACGTTACTACCATTATGCTTTGGATAGGTGGTCAAGTAAGTACCGTTGATATTATTTTGAAAACCATAATACCAAGCCTTGTATCGCTTATATTGCCATTGGCTATCATCTCGCTTTCGATGAAAGGCGATGTTACTCGTCCCGAAAATGTAGATTCTAAAAGTGGTGTTGTTATTCCAAACAATTTGCGTGTACTTATCTTCGCAATGGGTATAGGCGCTTTATTGTTCGTTCCTATATTCAAAACTATCACTCACCTTCCTCCATACGTTGGTATGTTGTTAGGTTTGGGTGTGCTATGGGTAACATCTGAAATAATCAACCACAAATATAAAGATACTTATACTCCAAAGATTACCGATACACTTCAACGTATAGATACTCCAAGTATATTATTCTTTTTGGGTATATTGCTTGCAGTGGCAGGGTTGCAAAATGCCGGTATTCTTAAAATGTTGTCCGAAGCATTGGATTCTGCTTTCGGCGAAAACTTCTACTTAATCAACCTTATCATTGGTGTGTTGTCGTCTATTATCGACAATGTTCCTTTGGTAGCAGGTACTATGGGTATGTATCCTATAGCCGATATGGGTGCTTTTGCTGCTGATGGTTCGTTCTGGACTATGCTTGCTTACTGTGCTGGTACAGGTGGTAGTATACTTATCATTGGCTCGGCAGCAGGTGTTGCTGTTATGGGTATGGAAAAAATAGATTTTATTTGGTACTTGAAAAAAATATCGTGGCTTGCATTGTTGGGATATTTGGCAGGTGTCGGTGTATACACTCTTATGGATAAGTTTGGATACAACGCATGGATAGATTCTATTTTGATGTAGAAGATATTAATACTTAATGCTTTTTTAATTGTTTGTCATCAAAAGCCGAATGCTTTCATTCGGCTTTTTTAAAATTCAAAATATACTCCTTTAGATGAAACAACAAGAGAATAATACCTCGGTTAAGAAGCCCTTCTATAAACGAAAAGGTATCAGAATTACTTATTTCGTTTTGTTACATGCTTTTGCTTTGGCTGGTGCTGCTATAATAGGCGCATGGGGTGTGTATCAATTGGGCTTAACCAACAATAGAGGTGCTATAGACCAAAACAATCGTTATTTGGCTGAGATAGCCACCCTTGATGTTCCGACCGATTCGGTAAGTATGCAGGCTGCCGATGCTGATAGATTTATAAAACTTGCGGCATTCAACAAGATGTTTCCCTATAATGCTCATATCATTTGGGAGGCTTCGAAGTATTGCGAACGTCCGGAGATGTTAGATCAAATGATAGCCGCTGCCGAAGTGTATATCAAAAACAATCCCGAATACGATGCTTTGAAAGCCGAGTTGTCTTCGATAATGGGAAAGAACTATGCCACTGTGGACAGACATATAGTGCCATGGATGAATACCGAAGAGTGGGAAGCGCTTAAGGTGGCTATTCTTAAAGATAAGAAATTGATAGATAGTGCTGCATTGCTGACCGGAGTGGAGCCACGTTTGATAGTGGGTTGCCTGGTGGGAGAACAGATACGTTTGTTTAATTCCAAACGCGAGACTTATAAAAAATATCTCGGTCCGGTAAAGGTATTGTCGGTACAGTCGCAGTTCTCGTTGGGCGTTAACGGTATAAAGGAGTTTACAGCAAGACAGGTCGAAGCTAATTTAAAAAACGACACTTCGATATTTTATATGGGTAAAGAATATGAACACTTGCTGGATTTCAAAACAGCAGAGCCCGATACCGAACGTGTGGCACGTTTGGTGGATTATCGCAACCACTTGTATTCGTATATCTACACGGGATGTATATTGCACCAAACCATGTTGCAATGGCGTCGTTCGGGATATGATATTTCCAACCGTCCCGACTTGTTGTTCACCTTGTTCAATGTAGGTTTTCCTCAATCCAAACCTAAACCCGACCCCAAATGTGGTGGCTCGCATATAACAGTGCATGATAAGATATATACGTTTGGAGCCATAGGTTTCGATTTTTATTACTCGGGCGAGTTGGCAGAAGAATTTCCGCTACATTCACAACGTTTTAGAATGGAAGAGCCGAAAAAGAGCAATAATTCTGACGACGACACTTTGCATAAGTATGTAAGTATAGTACTATAATCGAAAAAAAACGAAACAACCATATAGAGACGCACCATGGTGTGTCTCTTTTTTTTATATCTTCATTATCATGTATTTGTGGTTGGTTTGCCAAATTAAAATGAATAGTTGCCGAAGTGTAAATTCAGGGTGCTAAAATATGTTTAAATAGTGTTGATAAATTGGGCTGTAAAAAGGGGTGTTATTTCGAAAAAAAAACGTATCTTTGCACGTTCAAAATAAAAAAATAAATAGATATGGCAGACGAAGAAGTAGTTAAAAATCAAGCTAATTACAGTGCCGATAATATTACGGTATTGGAAGGGTTAGAGGCTGTAAGAATGCGTCCGGCGATGTACATTGGCGATGTAAACGAGCGAGGATTGCACCATTTGGTATACGAAGTGGTAGACAACTCGATTGACGAAGCACTTGCCGGCTATTGTAACAAGATAAATGTAACAATATACGAAGATAATTCTATTTCGGTTGAAGATAATGGTCGTGGTATCCCTGTTGATATGCACGAAAAAGAAAAACGTTCGGCATTGGAAGTGGTAATGACCGTATTGCATGCCGGAGGTAAATTTGACAAAGGTAGCTACAAAGTGTCGGGAGGTTTGCATGGTGTGGGTGTATCGTGTGTGAATGCTCTTTCCGATCATCTTGATGTAGAAGTGTATCGTAACGGAACAATTTATCGTCAAGAGTATGAACGTGGCAAACCTTTATATGCTGTAAAAGAAGTGGGAACTACCGAAAAGCGTGGTACCCGTGTGCATTTCCACCCCGATGCAACAATATTTTCGGTGTCGGAATATAAGTTTGACACATTGGCAAGCCGCCTTCGCGAGTTGGCATTCCTTAACAAAGGTATAGAACTTAACCTCGAAGACAGAAGAGTGGTTAACGAAGACGGTTCGTTTTTGAGTGTACATTTTTATTCCGAAAACGGATTGAAGGACTTTATTTCTTACCTCGACGAAACACGCGAAAAGATAATGCCCGATCCGATATGCATAGAAGGCGAGAAGCAAAATATCCCTATCGAGATTGCTATGCAGTACAACACCTCGTTTTCTGAAAACTTACATTCATATGTAAACAATATCAACACACATGAAGGAGGTACGCACTTGGCCGGTTTCCGTCGTGGGTTGACTCGTACATTGAAAGCCTATGCCGATAAATCGGGTATGTTGGCTAAACTTAAATTCGATATCACCGGCGACGACTTTCGTGAAGGTTTGACGGCAATTATTTCCGTTAAGGTGGCCGAACCTCAATTTGAAGGCCAAACCAAAACCAAACTTGGTAACACCGAAGTAATGGGTGCGGTAGACGTTATAGTAAGCGAATTGCTTACTAACTACCTTGAAGAAAACCCAAAAGAAGCCAAGATGATAGTGGACAAGGTGATATTGGCAGCTCAAGCACGCCATGCTGCTCGTAAGGCTCGCGAAATGGTACAACGCCAAACAGCATTTAGCGGTGGCGGTTTGCCCGGAAAATTGGCCGACTGTTCCGACAAAGATCCATCAATGTGTGAGATATATTTGGTGGAAGGGGATTCGGCAGGTGGTTCGGCTAAGAGTGGTCGCGATCGTAGATTCCAAGCCATATTGCCTTTGAGAGGTAAGATATTGAATGTGGAAAAAGCTATGCAACATCGTGCTTTTGAGAGCGAAGAAATAAAAAATATATATACCGCTCTTGGTGTGTCGATAGGAACAAGCGACGACAGCAAGGCGTTGAACATGGAAAAACTAAGGTATCATAAAGTTATAATTATGACCGATGCCGATGTGGACGGAAGCCACATTGCAACTCTTATCCTTACTTTCTTCTTCCGCTATATGCGCGAACTTATCGAAGGAGGCTATGTATATATAGCTACTCCACCTCTATATCAAGTTAAGAAAGGTAAACGCGAAGAATATTGTTGGAACGAAGAACAACGTTTGGCACTTATCGACGAGATGGGTGGTGGAAAAGAAAGTTCGTTGACGATTCAACGATACAAAGGTTTGGGAGAAATGAACCCGCAACAATTGTGGGACACTACCATGAACCCCGATACTCGTACTCTTAGACAAGTGCAGATAGAAAATGCCGCCGAAGCCGACAGAATATTCTCGATGCTTATGGGCGACGACGTTCCTCCTCGTAGAGAGTTTATTGAACAAAATGCTACATACGCTAACATTGATGCATAGCATTATGCCGCAATGCACAGTATGATTGATATATGGAAAAGAAGCAGATGAATTGATTAATGGTTCGTCGCTTCTTTTTCTTTTTAATATATATGTATGTCTGTATTGTATATTTTTAATCCCGAACACGACTTGGCTTTGGCCAATGGCAGTCCGTTTTTTAATGCTCCGTTGTCGGCTATGCAGTTTGCCGCCGACTGCTATGGTGTGCTGTCGTGGCTGTTTGACGATAATCACGATGTAGAAGGAAATATATCCTGTTTCTGCAGTATGCTTAAAAATAGCGACCTTTCGGCTATGCCAATAACTTCGGTGGTGCCGTGGGGATGGGATGCGGCACTGTGTTATGCCTTGCAAAAATCAGGTGTCGACAATGATGTTATGCCCACAGCCGCACAAATATCGGATATACGCATGTTGTCGAATAGGCAAACGGCTATAGATGCGTTGGCATATTTGGCACAACAGCATGGCTTGGATATATCGGTACCTAAGGCCGCCGATTGTATAGACGATGCAGTGGCGGAAGCCAAACGCTATGCTTCGGTAGTATATAAAATGCCGTGGTCGGGGAGCGGAAAAGGGATAAGGATATGCCGAAACGACCTTACTGCCAACGATATCAAATGGCTGAAAAATGTAATAGACAAGCAGGGTGCCGTTGTTTGCGAGAGATATCACAATGTAATATGCAACTTTGCCATGGAGTTTATGGCCGACGATGGCATTGAATTTGTGGGTTATTCGCTATTCGATGTGGGTGGTGTGGGCTACAAAAGTAGCCGTCTGATGAGCGACCGGGCTATAGAATGCCACCTGTCTCAGTGGATCGATATACCAACTTTGCTGTTGTATAAGTCTGATATAATGGAATATATGTCGGTATTACTGAGGGGGAGATATAAAGGATATTTTGGAGTGGATATGTATGTCTATTTCGAAGAGGGTAGGTATAAGTTAAACCCCATGGTGGAGATAAACCTGAGAATGACAATGGGACTAGTGGCAAATATATTGCGAAAAAAAATGTTGTGTACCGATAATCAGAAACTGACTGTGCATTACGATGGTAGGAGAGATGTTGTGTCGGACCATCATAGGTATATGCAGGAAACCCATCCTTTAAGGTATAGCGACCAAGGTAAGATACAATCGGGGTATTTATCGCTGACACAACCTACCGAACATTCGCACTACAATATCTACATATCCGACTTATAAAACGCGGCGAAATTGTATCACTATGTTATAGAATTTTCCTCACGAGGAAAGTTTGTCGGCATCGCGATGTTATAGAATTTTCCTCGCGAGGAAAATTTATCGGCATCGCGATGTATTTTTTGTATTATATCAAGCCGTATGTATCCCTCTTTTATACTTCGTAAATGTTTGATAGATAGTTATTATTTGTATTACCGAAAATAAATGTGGCAAAAAGTTTTGTTATCTCGCTTAAAAGCAGTAATTTTGCACACCGTAAATAAATGGGAGATATATTGTAATGAAGGTATTTTTGTTGGTTTTGGTAGTAACCATAGTTGTTGTATTATTGGCATTTTGGGGTATAGGTATCAAGATGATTGTTAAGAAAAATGGCGAGTTTAAACGTCATTGCAGTTCTGTGGACCCTCTTACCGGCGACAAACATGGTTGTGTGTGTGGCAAAACTATTTTGGATGACTGCGATACAAAACGTTATTCGCCTTTGGAAGTGAACCGCGAGCTATTGGAAGAGTGTGGCAATCTGCCTAAACGTGATAGTCAAAAATAGGTATAAACATGCTTTTACCGGTGGTTGTAGTCTGCCGATTTTAGTTTGTTTGTCATTGGCTGAGGCAAAGGAATTTTATAGAAGTTCTTTTATAATAATTAACCTCAAACGTGTTGTAAATCATTTGTATAGCTATATGTGGTGATAAATACTGCTATAAAAATACATAAACAATTTTGAAATATCCTATAAAAAACATACCTTTGTATGTCTTTTGTATAGATATGTGTCGGCTGTATATGCGTTATAAATAGCTGATTAATATGGTGATATTACAAATGTTCATTAATATGTGTTTGTATTAAGGCACAAAAAAGTTTTGAACAGATGTAATTTTTGCAATAAGTCTATTACAATAAAAATATATCGGCATATATGCAAAAGAGCAAGGAACAGATTTAGCATTTGTTTGTTTGAGATATAACTAAACTACATAACAAGATAAATATAGAAAATATGGCAAAGAAGAGAGTAATGGTATTGACCGGCGGAGGCGATTGTCCGGGATTGAATGCGGTAATACGAGGTATAGTTAAACGAGCATCGTTGGAAAAAGATTGGGAGGTGATAGGTTGTATTGAATCGTTTAATGGAGTTTTGCGCGAACCTACCGAGATAGTGGTACTCGACGAAAAGTCGGTGGCCGGATTGCTTGTAGAGGGTGGCACCATATTGGGTACTACCAACAAAGGAGGCCCCTTTGCGTGGCCTATCAAAAATCAAGATGGCACATGGACTACGGTGGACCGCTCCGACGAGATGATACGCAAACTGCAATACATGGGTGTAGATGCAGTAATAAATATCGGTGGCGATGGATCGCAGCGCATATCGTTGGCTCTTAGTCAAAAAGGATTGAATATAGTGGGCGTGCCAAAAACTATCGACAACGATTTGTCGCTTACCGACTATACTTTCGGCTTTCAAACAGCAGTGCAGATATGTACCGAGGCTATAGACAAATTGGTTACCACAGCGGCAAGCCACAACCGAGTGTTTATATTGGAAGTGATGGGTCGCGATGCCGGTTGGATAGCCTTACATTCGGCTATAGCAGGTGGTGCCGACGTATGTCTTATACCCGAAATACCCTACGATATAGAAAAGGTAAAAGCCAAGATCGAGAGTCGCTATGCCAATCGTCGAGGTTTTTGTAATATAGTTATAGCCGAAGGTGCCAAGCCTATAGGTGGCGATGTGGTTGGAAAAGTGTCCACCGAAGTGGGATACCAACATATACGTTTGGGAGGTGTGGCCGAAAAGTTGGCTATGGATTTGAAAAACATAGGTCTCGAACAAGATATAAGATATAGTATTTTGGGCCATTTGCAACGTGGTGGTATACCTACTGCTTACGACCGAATATTGGCTACCGAGTTTGGAGTAAGAGCTTTCGAGTTTGTAAAAGAAGGTCGCTTTGGCGAGATGGTGGCATACCATCATCCCGAGATAATAGGCGTGCCTTTGGCCGAAGCTGTAAGCAAGCCTAACTTGGTAACGCCCGATAATCGTTTGCTACACACTGCCAAAGGTTTGGGTATAGTGTTTGGCGACTAAGAGACTTAAATATTGATAAGAAAATAAAAATACATAAATAATATGGACAGTAAAAAGATAAAAAGTGCATTAGTTTCAGTCTTTTCGAAAGATGGATTGGAAGAAATAGTTAGAGAATTGGACAACCAAGGTGTGGTTATTTATTCGACAGGAGGTACATACGAATACATCAAAGGGTTGGGTATCGATGCCGTAACAGTGGAATCGCTTACAGGCTATCCTTCTATATTGGGTGGTCGTGTAAAAACATTGCACCCCAAAGTGTTTGGCGGTATATTGAGTCGTAGAGATATGTATTCGGATGGCGAACAACTAAGAGAATACGAAATACCCGAAATAGATTTGGTTATAGTAGACCTATATCCATTCGAAAAAACAGTGGCTTCGAATGCTTCGGAACAAGATATTATCGAAAAGATAGACATCGGAGGTATATCGCTTATACGTGCCGCCGCCAAAAACTTCAACGATGTGGTTATAGTACCTTCGATGGACTACTATGCCGAATTCTTGAAGTTGTATAAAGAAAACGATGGTCAAACTTCGTTGGAAATACGTCGTCGTTTTGCAGCATACGCTTTCAATGTGTCGTCGCACTACGATACTGCTATTTTCAATTACTTCAACCGCAAGGAAGAAATAGCCAATTTCAAATATAGCAGCACTGCCGGTATGGGATTGCGTTATGGCGAAAATCCTCACCAAAAAGGTTTCTATTATGGCAAGTTGAGCGATTGTTTCGACCAACTAAACGGAAAAGAAATATCTTACAACAACCTTATAGATATCGATGCCGCAATATCGCTTATCGACGATTTCGAAGCCCCTGCCTTTGCTATACTTAAACACAACAACGCTTGCGGTATGGCTGTTCGCAACGATTTGCTTGATGCATGGAAAGATACTTTGGCCGGCGACCCTGTATCGGCTTTCGGTGGTATTATTGTTACCAACCGTACCATCACCAAAGAAGTGGCTGAAGAAATGCACAAGATATTCTTCGAAGTGTGTATAGCTCCCGACTACGAAGCTGAAGCATTGGAAATATTGAAAGGAAAGAAAAACCGTATCATACTTAAACGTAAAGAGTTTGCCAAGAATGATGTAATGTTCCGTTCGGCATTGAATGGCGTTTTGGTACAAGAAAAAGACAATGTTGTGCCTACTATCGACGAAATGAAGAGTGTAACAACTACAGTTATATCGCCCGAAATGGCCGAAGATTTGGTATTTGCCACCATATTGGTAAAACATACAAAATCTAATGCTATAGTATTGGCTAAGGGCAAACAACTATTGGCAAGCGGTACCGGTCAAACCTCGCGTGTAGATGCTTTGAGACAGGCTATAGCCAAAGCTAAATCGTTTGGTTTCGACCTTAACGGTGCTGTAATGGCATCGGATGCTTTCTTCCCATTTGCCGATTGTGTAGAAATTGCACATGCCGAAGGTATTGCCGGTGTGGTGCATCCGGGAGGTTCTATCCATGACCAAGACTCGATAGACTATTGCCAAAACAATGGTATGGCTATGGCTATAACAGGAAAAAGACACTTCAAACACTAATAAATATACAACATAGGCAACTTCCAAAACACTATTCACACAAAGTTTTTGATAATAATTTATACAATTATTCTATATTTAGTGATATTGGAAGTTGCTTATTTTTCAATGTGTTGCATGGGGGAGAAAAATAAAATAAAAAAAATATATCTTTTTTTGTAACGAAATTGAAACTATTGCGTATCATATAAGCGAAAATTAAAGAGAAAATAGATATTATATACTATGGGATTATTTTCATTGTTTAATGCAGAGATTGCAATGGATTTGGGCACAGCCAACTCTATTGTTATACATAACGACCAGATTGTGATAGACGAGCCTTCTATAGTGGCAGTTAACAAGATTACTAATAAAATCGAGGCTGTAGGTAAGAAAGCTCAACAGATGCAAGGTAGAGAGAATCGTAATATCGAAACTATACGACCACTTAGAGATGGTGTGATAGCCGATTTTGAAATGGCACAACATCTTATAAGAGAGTTCATCAAAATGACAAACGCAACACGTTCGATATTGCCTCCCGCATTGAGAATGGTGATATGTATACCTTCGGGTATCACCAATGTGGAGGAACGTGCTGTAAGAGAATCGGCCGAACAAGCCGGTGCTAAAGAAATAAGAATGATCCACGAGCCAATGGCCGCCGCTATAGGCATAGGTATAGATGTGCTTGAACCTGTAGGACACATGGTGGTAGACATCGGAGGTGGTACTGCCGAGATTGCTGTAATATCGTTAGGCGGTATAGTATGCAACAAATCGGTAAGAGTGGCAGGCGACGACTTCAACGATAATATATGTGAGTATATGAAAAAGCAACACAACATGATTATCGGTGAACGTACTGCCGAAAGAGTAAAAATGGAAGTAGGTTCGGCAGTGTCGGACTTGGCAAATCCACCGGAAGACTTCCCAACATTGGGACGAGATATAGTAACAGGTATTCCTATCGAAAAGTATGTAAACTATAAAGAAATTGCACATGCTTTGGATAAATCGATAGCAAGAATTGAAACGGCAGTAATGGAAGCCTTGGCCGAAACGCCACCCGAATTGGCTGCCGATATATATAAAACCGGTATATACTTGGCCGGTGGTGGTTCGCTACTAAGAGGTTTAGACGCTCGTATTTCGGCAAAAACAAAATTGCAAGTGCATGTTGCCGAAGATCCTTTGAGAGCTGTGGCTCGTGGTACTGCAACAGCGTTGAAAAACTTCAACAAGTTCCACTTCCTTATAAAGTAAATTTTGTACCCTTAATAATGTTTTTGTTTTCGCCTGCATGTTGTGAAACATGTGGGCGTTTTTTTTATACAGATATTTGCCAAAAGGCAAAAGACCAACAGCCAATAGCCAACAACTACTAACTAATTCACCGTTGTCCTTACTAAAAAAATAAAAAACGTTAAATTTTCGACTGATCTATCTATTGTCAGGCTCTTATATACAAAAGGCCTTTGCCTATGCCGGGTCTTTTGCGATAGATATTATAGTTAACTAACAACAGACCAATGGTCTTTAGATTAAAGATTTTGACAATTATGTAAAATAAAACAATAGAATGGTCGTATATATTCTGTACTATGTTCGAACATGAAATTGAATGACAACGATATAAGAGAAACTCTGTTGGATCTGCATCCTATGCTTGTAGACATCGCAATGAAAAGCAAGGTGCCATTTGAAGAGGCCAACGACTATGCTCAAGAAACTTTAATGATATTGTGGCGTAGGAGAATATTGTTGTCGGTTGTGGAGGATATTAAAGCATATTCGGTGGTTATACTTTTAAATCTGATTAAAAAGGATATAAGTCAGAAAAAGAAGAAAAGAGAATATATAAATAGTATGGATGTAGAGGATATATCGCCTCCTGATGATGATATAGACTTCGAAAACCGACAAAGCATGTATTGCACAATAGCGTTGAGTATGTTGCCTCCGCTTGAACAACGTATAGTAGAAACACATGATATGGACGAAAAAAGCATTCGCGAAACTGCCGAAACTTTGAAAATATCGCAATACAAAGTGAAAACGACATTGGAAGCTGCTCATGAAAAAATGAAGAAGACAATAATTAAATTACTAAAAAGAGATGGATATTGGTGATAAAACATATAAAGAAATAGAAAAATTGCTAATCTTGTTTTACGAAGGCAGCATAGATGGCGACGACCAAGAACGCCTCTATTACTATTTCTTGCACCTCGATGAAGTGCCCGAAGAATGGGAAGCAGATGCAATACTTATACGGCAGTTGGCCATACGCCGCCACTGCCATAAGCAACGCAAGCAGTTGGAGGCTATGATGCAGAGTGCCCCACCCATACGCCACCGCCGAAGTTTGCGCTTGCAGCCTATGGCTTACAAAACTGCAGCTATGCTCTTGCTCTTTGTGGGCATAACAGCACTAATTTATCATGCATGGCATAATGCTTTGTTGCAACCCACGGCACCGTTGGCTATACAAAGCACGCCAGCCACTGCAACACAAGCACAGCAGAACCACCACGACGATAAGCCTGCAACCATAACCGATAATGAAATAAAAAACACTGCAGACCATACCACTAATAAGTATAACCACACCCGATATGCCGAAAACGAACCTACCACACCGCAGCCCGACATCATAGCCACTGCCCCTATAGAGCAAGAGCATATCCCGGTGCTATTGGCAGAAAATGAAACACAAATAGAAATAGAACAAAACCTTGTTGCCATTGATACTGCAATAGATAATATAAACGCACTGCACACCGACACTATATTGCAGCTGCAAAAAGACCTGTCGAAATACGAAACAAGCTATTTGGCATACATTGACATACAAAGCTACAACGCCGGCAATAGAATATATTTTTGCAACAGTGATTGTACAAACAAATATATGGAAGAAGCAGTGTGTGAAATGATAAACGGTATTTAAATGAACAAAATAGCAATAAATATCATGACTTGCAAAACAAATAAACATATAATACAATTAGCAATATTCTTGATAATAAGTTTTGCGATATTAATGCCGGTGGTAGTGCAAGCGCAAACCAAGATATACAAAGAATACGAACACCGTACCGACCTTACTGCAATGTGTATATTAAACTTTACTATTGCTGATAGTGTAAAAGTAGATATTACAGTATTGGTTCCAAACGATGCCGATGCAGCCTACGAATTGGTGAAAGATTTTGGATTCGAAAATGCAATGACAAAAGAAGATGTAGAAGAAGCAATGAGGACCGAAGAAGAAGGATTGTTGAGAAAATTAGTTTGGAGAAATAATCCCAAGAAACGTTTTGGACCAATAACTTCGCCTGATGATTATAAAAAAATATCGGTTCTAGTATATAATACAGCAAAAGGTGCTATACTTATTTTCCATAATGTAGATACTATAGAAAGATATAAATTTATAAGTTCTCTTTTGACAAAATCATTAACCGATAAAGAAGCTTTGCCGGATAGTAATTGAAAATTAATTTATAAATATATAATAACACGATGAAGAAAATAACACTTAAAGTAGTGCTGCTATCTGCAGCCTTGGCAGGAACAATGGTTTCGTGCCAAAAAGACAGCGAGATGGAACCATCTCAAGAGTTGAGCCAAAAGTCTTTGGCTCAAGAAACATCTATTCTCTTTTATAAGATTGATGGAATAGAATATTATCAAAAATTTCTTTCGCGAGAAGAACGAAATGAATTTATCCGCTATCTTATAAGATTAACAACTAAAGGACATACTATTGTTATAAAAGGCGACGAAAAACCAAGTATGGCTCCATCAGAAAGCGATCAAAAAGATTTTAAAACTTTTGATAAAGCCGAAATAGATGCATGGGCTATGGAAATGGAAAGTAAAGGATATACAGTATCTTATAAATTCGATAAAGAAACCGGCACATACATTGGTAGGGTTATTCCAAACGAAACCAGAACTACCACAACCGCCATTTCGACCGAAATAGATACGGATAGTATGTAAATTAGGATGACAAAAAATGATGTACAATGAGTATTAAACCATTTAAAAACAGCCATAGGCTGATTGGAGGGATAAGTATGACATAGAGAATAGAATATAAAAACAAACGAAAAAATGTTGCAAGTGCAAGGAACGGAATCTAAAAATTTGAA
>JAFZFU010000052.1 GCA_017555745.1 Bacteroidales bacterium | reverse complement strand
TGTGTCGGAAAGTTTGTTTGGTGTGGCATTGCCGGTGTCTACAGTCATTTTGGTGATAAATGCCATACTGCTTGTGTTGGCCTATTTCCTTATAGGTAAAGAGTTCGGGATAAAGACTGTGTATACTGCACTTATTCTCGGTCCGATGATTGGATTGTTGGAAACATATTTTCCTTACGAAAACTTTATCCAAGCCAATGCACAAACACCATCAATAATGGGCGATATTTGGTTCGACTTGGTTTGTTTTGTTCTTTTGCTTAGTGCTGCACAAACAGTGTTGTTCAAGATTAATGCTTCTACCGGTGGGTTGGATATCTTGGCCAAAATAGTAAACAAATATTTGCATTTCGATATCGGTGCTTCGGTATCAGTAGCCGGTGGTATAATTTGCTGTACAGCTTTTGCTATCAATCCATTCCACATGGTGGTTATAGGACTTATAGGTACTTGGATAAATGGTTTGGTGGTAGACTTCTTTACCGCAGGATTGAACAATAAAAAACGTGTATGTATAATATCGTCGCAACACGAACGCCTTAAAGATTATATCATCCACGACCTTGTACGTGGCGTTACTCTTTACGAAGTGACCGGTGGTTATAGCAACGAAAAGAAAGTGGAAATAGAAGCGTTGCTTAACAAAGACGAGTTTACCAGCCTGATGAAACTCATCAACGACGAAGGTATTGATGCTTTTGTAACAGCCGGAAATGTAAGCGAAGTATATGGATTTTGGCTTACAAAAAAAGATAAAGAGGAAATACGCAGAAAGATTTAAATGACTTTTGTATAAATTGTATAGAATGCTTTTTTAGACTATAAGTGAGCTTTAGCCTATTGTATTTGGGTTAAGGCTCACTGTCAAAAGCTTAGTTTAGCTGTGGTATTCTATCAGTCCTTGTATAGGCGATTGGTTTATTGCCGAAATATGTATCCCATAGCGTTGTGCCACATCGCTGATTTCTGCCGCAAAATGAAAAGCCACCGAGCCTACAAGATATAGATTATAAGAGTTGTATTGTGGTAGTTGTTTAATCTGTTCGGCAAAGTAGCTATCGAATACATTGTTTAATAGCGTTTTTATAAAACTATGTTTTCTATGCTTATATGCAAATGGTGACAGCGATGCTAAGTATCTGTTTGGAAAAGGTTCCTTGTATAGTTTGTTTAGAAAATACGTTGTGTCGAAAGGATATTGGGAGTAGAAATCCTCGCTCAAATCGGAGGGCATAGTGTTGCGTAGATATGCTTTTAGCAATAGTTTCCCAATATGATTTCCCGAGCCTTCGTCGCATAATGTATAGCCCAATGCAGGTATAGTGTTAGTAATATTTCCTCCTTTGTATATACACGAGTTAGAGCCTGTACCTAATATTCCTACCATACCATCGGCGTTTATACAACTGCCACGACATGCTCCAAGCATATCGGTTTCTACAAATATATTGCAGTTTGGGAATATCGAAATAAGTAGGTTGAATATTGTTTCTTTTGCTTTTTCTGTACCGCAACCTGCACCATAGAAATATATGTTTTCTATTGGGTCGGAAGGGGTGTTTTGTGTTTTTATGGCTTGGGATATTTCTTGCCACGCTTCGTTGGTCATAAAGTTGGGATTCATTCCCGAAGTATGGATTTGAGTGGTTTCCATACTTCGGGCAACGAATGTCCACAATGTTTTGGTAGATCCGCTATCGGCTATAGCTATCATTTATTTGTAATGTATTTATTCTATAGTCCAAGTAGCACCGTCTTTACCATCTTTTATAGCTACGCCCAACTTTTGCAAATCGTCGCGTATGCGGTCCGATGTAGCCCAGTCTTTCTGACTCTTGGCTTGTTGGCGTACTTCAAGTATCATCGATATTAGTCCGTCTAATAAGGTAGTATTGTCGCCGGATTGTTCATCTTTAAGTCCTAATATGTCGAATACAAATGTATCGAATATACCTTTTAGTTCGTCGATGTCGGCTTGGGTAAGGGTTGCTTTTTTATCGTTTACAGAGTTTATAACCTTTGTGATATCGAACAAATGAGCTATAAGTATCGGACTGTTAAAGTCGTCGTTCATAGCATCGTAGCATTTTTTGCGATATTCTTCTATACTTATCGATGATGTTTTTGCAGGTTGTAATTTTTGTAATGTTTTGTATGCTTGCATTAGTCTTGAGAAGCCTTTTTCGGCAGCTTGCAATGCTTCGTTAGAGAAATCTACGGTGCTGCGATAGTGAGCTTGCAATATAAAGAAGCGTATGGTCATAGGGCTATATGCTTTTTCAAGCATCTTGTGGCTACCTTCAAAAAACTCGCCCAAAGTGATAAAGTTGCCCAACGATTTACCCATCTTTTGTCCGTTGATGGTAATCATATTGTTGTGCATCCAGTATTTGCAAGGGCCATGTCCTGTTATACCTGTTTGTTGTGCTATTTCCGACTCGTGGTGAGGGAACAAAAGGTCCATACCGCCACCGTGAATATCAAATGTTTCGCCAAGATATTTAGTACCCATAGCAGTACATTCGGTATGCCAACCTGGGAAACCAACACCCCAAGGCGAGTTCCAACGCATTATATGTTCCGGACTTGCATTTTTCCACAAAGCAAAGTCGGCGGTATTGTGCTTTTCGCTTTGACCGTCAAGTTCGCGAGTGGTGGATAGTAGTTCATCGATAACTCGACCCGACAAACAACCATATTTACCTGTAGAGTTGTGGTATTTTTGTACGTCGAAGTATACCGAACCGTTAGAAACGTATGCAAAACCGGCTTCCAACAATTTTTCTACTACTTCTATTTGTTCTATTATATGACCCGAAGCACGAGGCTCTATACTAGGGCGTTTTACATTAAGAGCGTCCATGGCAATATGGTAGCGGTCGGTGTAGTACTGAGCCACTTCCATAGGTTCAAGTTTTTCCAAACGTGCTTTCTTGGCTATCTTGTCTTCGCCTTCGTCGGCATCGTGTTCAAGGTGTCCCACATCGGTAATGTTGCGAACATAGCGAACCTTATAGCCTAAGTGTTGCAAATAACGAAACACCAAATCGAAAGTAATAGCAGGACGGGCATGTCCTAAGTGAGCGTCGCCATATACTGTAGGTCCGCAAACATACATCCCCACAAATGGAGCATGCAACGGTTCGAAGACTTCTTTTTTTCGCGACAGCGTATTATAGACAAATAATTTATTTTCCATTATATATTTAATTTACTATTATTCAAAACAATATAATAACTCTATTGGTTCTTTTATATTGTGCAAATATACATTAAAAAATCCAATAATGCCAAACAAGAACGTTATAAGTTGCAATATTAGTAATAACTTTTGTTCAAACCGAAAAAAAAGTTTAACTTTGCAACTATTAATATAACTATTATACACATCACAAACAAATTAGCAATGAGTGAGATAAACAACGATAAACCATCGAAAAAAAAGCGTTCGACGGGCCGTAAGATTATAAAAGGATTCCTTATTACACTGCTTTCGGTAGTGCTTTTGGTTGCCATAGTAGTGGGAGCCGCATTGTACATTGTGTTCACCCCCGAAAAAACAACCAAGATTGTGAACCATTACGCCAACGAATTGCTCAACGCCGAAGTGTATTTCGACAATTTCGACATCACTTTCCTTTCCACTTACCCCGACTTTTATCTCACCATCAACGATGGAACAATAGTTTCGAAAGCCTTCGAGCGAACCGGCAACTCCTTTCCCGATGCCAAAGACTCGTTGCTATCGTTTGCCGCTTGCAGTATAAAACTCGACCCCGTAAAGTATTTACAAACCAAAGACCTTGAGATAGACAACATTGAATTAAAGGATATTCGTGCCTATGTTTATACCGATACCGACGGCAATGCCAACTGGCAGATATTCCCGCCATCGGAAGAAGACACCACCACATCGGAGTTTATACTCGACGAATATCTGCACTCCGCAACAATAAAAAACCTTGAAGTAACGAGTGGTCAAATTGTATATGACGACTATGCTTCAAACCTATACGCAAAAATAGACAAAACAAACATAAGTCTTATCGGCAATTTTCTTGATCCCACAGCCCACTTGATACTTACCATGGACTTGGACAAGATAAATTTCAAAACCGATTCGGTGGTGTTTGCCAAAGATTTGAACATAAAATTTGGCACCTTTCTATCGGCCGACCTCGACAGTATGGGCATCGACCTTTCAAAAGCCAGATTGAGTATAAACGATATCGAGTTCGAGATGAAAGGTTATGTGGCAATGCCCGACACCTCGCGCATGCAGATAGATGCATCTCTCCATGCCTCGGTGCCGGCCATAGACATGGCCAAAAAGATGGTGCCGGCATCTCTGATACCAATAATAAACACTATGGACGCCACCGGTAGCCTCGAGATAAACGCAGCAGTGAAAGGACGATACAGCCAAAACTCCTACCCCGTAGTAGCAGCAAATCTTTTGTTGAACGATGCATCGTTTAAGCACGAAAGCATCAATTTTTGGATAAACGACATACTGTTAGACGCCACAGCACTTGTAGACCTCAACAAAACTAAACAATCATACGTCGACATAAAAAATATTTCGTTTAAAAGCATATGTGCCAACCTCAGCGCCAATGCCCATGCCGCCAACCTGCTCGGCGACCCTCATATAAAAGCACAACTTGCAACCAATGTGGATATTACCAACACATTGAGATACTTCCCCGTAATAGAAGGCATGAATATAAAAGGGAGCACCGACATGAGGGTAAACATAGACAGCAAGCTAAGCTCTATAACAGAACAGAAATGGGAAAAGGTGAATGCCGACGCACAAATGGTACTATCCAAAATAATGGTAGACAGCCCTGCCGACACTATGCACATACAATTCCCAAAAGCAACAATTACACTAAAAACCAACGATATCGATACCACTATATACTCCGACAAATACCTTGCCGATGTAGACCTAAAAGTGGACTCGCTTATGCTCAACTACTCGTCGCTGGCCAACGGCACCATAGGCAAAACCAAACTCCATACTCTGATTTCGCCCGAATATACCCACAAAACCATGGTGGCCGACGCCACTATAATGGTGGCCGACGCCAAACTTGCCATGATGGAAAACATGCACTACAACAGTGGGGAAACACATTTGCAACTATCCATGCACCCCAACTCGGCAGCACCATTGTCGCCATCGCTGACTTGCAGCATACGCACTAAAGATACCGACGTTGACGCCGACAGCATGGCTGCAAACTTCGGGAACATGGAGATGACTTTAAACCTAAACCCACTCCAAGCCGCCAACACCTACCGCAACCTTGGCACCGAAGAACTTATAGAATACCTATCCGACACATTTACCGACACCACCCTTACTCAAAACTCGGATATAATGCAAGTTGTACTCGACCGTTGGCAAGTAGGTATCGACTTTAATATAAACGGAGTGGAAGCCAATATGGCAATGCTCAACTATCCCGTATCGATGCCGGTGCTCAAACTCGCCCTCGATGGCGACGACCTTAAACTCAAAAACTTTATAATGAGCGCCAAAAACTCCGACCTTCAACTTTCGGGGACTATCAACGATGTAGCCAAAGCCATTGTAGGGGAAGAAAAACTATCGGGAAACCTAACTCTGAAATCAAACAACCTAAACATAAACGAGTTGATGAATGTAATGGTGGTAAGCGAAAACCCTGCCGACAGTCTGTCGGTGGCACCCGACACAGTGGTACAAATGTCGGTGATAGAGATACCCGAAAACATCAACCTATCGTTACGTACCGATATAAAGCATGCCCTATATGGCAAAGCCAACTTTAAGAACATAAACGGAGATGTGGTACTAAAAAACCAGTCGGTGCTGTTGGATAACCTCAACTTCACTTCCGACCTCGGAGCCATGAACATCACACTTCTTTACAAAGCCCTTAATCAAAGTAGAGCTGACTTCTCGGCCGAACTAAAAATTGATAAACTCAACATCAACACCCTAACCACCAAACTACCCGAAGTAGACACTATGTTGCCTATGTTGCGGTCGTTTGAGGGACTTATATCCACCGACATAATAGCCGTAGGCGAGTTCGATTCCACACTGAATATCAATATGCCGTCGCTTGTGGCTTCGTGCTACATCAGAGGCGACAGCCTTGTATTGCTCGACAACAAAACCTTCCGAAAATTCTCCAAACTGCTGATGTTCGAAAACAAAGACCGCAACCTCATCGACAGCCTTGCAGTAGAAATACTTATGAAACAACAAATCATATCCTTTATGCCTTTCATCTTCACAATGGACCGCTATCAAGTAGGCATAACGGGTACTCAGTATATGAATATGGATTTCGACTACAACGTATCGGTACTGAAATGGCCTTTGGGAATAAAAATGCTGGTGAAATATGTCGGCAATATGGACGATATAGACAATGCCAAACTGAAAATAAAACTCGCCGAAAAAAAATACAGCAAAGAGTATGAACGTACAGGAACATTCTCTGCCATACGTAAGCAGTGGAAAAACATCATCATAAAGAAACGAAAAGATTTGTTGGAAGAATAAATACGGCAGTAGTTTTAAGTATTACTGAGCATAATTCCAAACGCCCTCGTGATGCAAATAAAATTTCCTCCCGAGGAAATTCTGGCTACATCCCGAGGGAATTCTATTTTCCTCCCGAGGGAAAAACAAGCAATAATAATCCCTTTTTTCATACCCGGGTCTCTGTTTCGCGACGGTATACTGTCAGCGTGCTCATACCCGGGTGTGGCGGAATTGATGGTATACTGTCATTTTTTAACCGAATTTGATTGCTTCTCAAAACCACCATAACCGACAACTTAATATCATCGCCACAGAAAAAATACAATGCATAGCTATGTGACTGTTTCGGGCCACGAGGTCCGGCACTCGCAAGCATGCGGTTTAGGGGTCGTAACTATGGGAGTTTTGGAGTGTAAGTGCCGTAGTTTTGGGTCGTAAACCGCATGGTTTTTACTGCTAAGCGTGGTATGCAAAAAAGCCGAAGCAGTATTAAGTATTGCTTCGGCTTGCTCGATAACGAGTTATCTTTACAAAAATTACTTTTAGTTCTTGCTTACAATTTCAGTACAAATAAAGGATAAGCAATGTGTTTTGTCATTAAAAGAAAAGAGGACACGCTGCTCCTGAAGGCATATCTTTTTCCACTTCTTCCAATGTCTTTATAGGAAGATTTTTAGGAAATACATCCATTTCCTTATCTTCAATATTGCGTTTTTCCATACTTAGAAGCTCTTGTGTAAATTCCATGTTTTTTGATTTCATGACGAATTTAACGATAAGACCTATTGTAACTCCCGAACTCTTCGATAAATGGTTGTGGATATTTACGCTCTCATCTATCCAATATGTGGTAGTTATTTCGTTTTTAGGCTTATCCGTTTTTGTATATAGTATTACTTTACGGCATTTATACCCATTTATAACTTCGTAAACATCTGTAAATTCGATATTGTCGGCAACAGTTGTGTCGAATATATTATCAACTGTTATACAATCATCGTCCTCCATGTATTTGTATTGCTTCAAGGCATCGTAATCACGAAAATCCCAACCGGTTATTAGATAATCGGCATCTGTAATTTCTTTCTTACCTACTTTCAAACTCTTTATTTTGGTTATGTTTAGCTCCTGATTGTTTTTGTACAACACCGAACTTTCTGCCGACATTTCTGCCGATTTTACAAATGTTTTTACTTTTCCGACAAGGGAATATTTAAGTACTATATCTTCCATTGGTTTATTTGGTTTTTGAGCGATAGCGTTTTGAAAAAACATTATCGCTATTATTAAAAATGTTTTTCTTATTTTTCGACGTGCAAAATTACAACTTTTTTCCCAAATATAGTAGTGTTACATTCAAAAATATACCTTTATCCACCGCCGAAACAGTTTTGCACCGCCATTGCAATAGGTTTGCATTTACAGAGAAACTCTTTTTGAGATCGATACCTTCTCAAAACCACCTTAACCGACAACTTAATATTACTACTACAGAAAAAAATACAATACAAAGCATGTGGCTGTTTCGGACTATGCGGTTCGGTACTCGTAAGTGTGGTATATAAAAAGCCGAAGCAGTACACACACTGTTAAAATGCCATGGCTTTATAAATTTGAGGATTTAAATTCTAACTTTCTAAAGAATGATGTTTTGAGGTTATTTTTCTACTCAATTCTAAAGTGCTGATTTTCAAACACTCTACTCTACCCTTCTTGAGAGTGCGTTGTCAGCTTCTTGAGAGTGCGTTGTCAAGAAACTGAGAGTGCGTTGTCAAGAAGTTGAGAATGCGTTGTCAAGAAAAGGAGTTTCCAATGTTCTCCGAACACCTCTTTAAAGGTCTTTTTCTAACAGTGGAAAGTTGCATTTAGTATGTAGTATATTGTTAAAATTTCGCCACGGTTTCTTGACTTTTTATACTCTGCCTTTTCGCCTTGCCAAGTTCGTGTTTCGCCATCTGCCGATTTTGGTATTTGAAAAAATATTTTGCCGTGCAGAAATAAATACGTACCTTTGGGGGCGATATATCAATGTAAATACTTTGTGCATATCATTAAAATATAAATGCTTACAAATTAAAAACAGAGAGAATATGACTATGAAAATTCGATTTATTGATCAATTATTGGATAATTATGTTGATTTGGGATTTTAAAAATAAAGGGATATGAAAAGATATAGTTTATATTTGGTAGCTATTGCCATTTTGTTGTTTGCATCATGTGAGCCTTGTAAACGAGGAAGTAGTGGCGGCGAATGTCCTACTTCGCTGTTTCTTTATCTTTTTAATGCTTCATCGGCAAAAGTACAATTTGGAGATAATATGATAATAAATTCAGGTGAACGAAAATTTTTGACTATGCTTGACCACTCTTTTTTTCAATTTCCATACGATACTGTTTCAATTTTATTTAACGATAGTATTCTATTCAAGCATATTGAACTAAATAATAATGGAGTTATCGAGTATATTCCATCAGAACATAATATGTTGGATTATTCTGCATGGGAAGTTGATTTTATTGATGATTCGTACGAAACTTTGTGGCTTTACACTTTCACGGAGGAGGATTACCAAAGGGC
>JAFZFU010000051.1 GCA_017555745.1 Bacteroidales bacterium | reverse complement strand
GAGGCATTATCTTCGGGGGAAAGTGATAAAGCAACAGTTATGGATTGGGTCTGTAAAAAAATTGATTGCTGTGGTGGCCCAAACATTTGCTTTAGCGGAAAACTTAACATATACGGAGTTTCTATTTAAGGTACATTTTATATGAAATAGAGAATTGCTTATATATTGTTTAACACTGTTATTTTAATATATTTTGTCATTAGTGTACCATTAAGTTCTTGGCCGATATACTTTTGAGAGAATAAGATTTAAAACTTACTGATACTGAATAATAGCACCCTAAAAAAACGGCTTTTGCGAAAGTATAAATTCAAATCAGCTTGTTTTATAAATTTAAATGTTTGCATAGGTGTTCAGAAGTAATGGTGGCTAATGACATTTTGTATGAAACAACGTTTATGCATTAATTATGTTAGGTAAAATTATTGTTACTTTATTTGTGGTTTTAACTTGTTGTTCGTGTAAAGAACAACAAGTTAAAATCGTTGATGTAAGGTCAAATTTATCTACAAAAATACAGTTGTCTAGTCCTCAAAATTTTATCTCCGACATATTAGAACCTACGCAAATAGTAATTTGTGATTCATTATTATTTATTTCAGAT
This sequence comes from Bacteroidales bacterium, assembly GCA_017555745.1. GTDB lineage: Bacteria > Bacteroidota > Bacteroidia > Bacteroidales > P3 > HGM05376. The sequence goes on along the minus strand of JAFZFU010000051.1, from coordinate 2,171 downwards.
TGGCACAATTCATCAATGATAAATGTCTACGATTTAAATGGTAATCATATTACAGAAACCCTTTACAAAGGAAGAGGCCCTGGGGAATCGTCTAATATATTAAGAATATTTGCGAATAATCACCATTTATACGCTTCTGTCGCTGATGGGAATATATATTGCTACAACCTAGATGATATTCGAAATAATAAGCGATTACCAGATAGAGTATTATCTTTACCGGATAATCTATACTCATTTCCGTCTATTTCGGTCGCGAATAATCAATTACTGTTTGTGGGTAGAAATAATGATTTATCAAATATTTGCCAGACGAGATTCTGTTGTTACAATATTGATAAGCAGATATTACAAGAGTTTGGAGAATTCCCATTAACGGATAAAAGTTTATATAGTTACCCTCAAAATGATTATAGCAAATATACTGCATACCAAGGGCATATTCACCCTAGCCCCGATGGGAATAAGGCTGTGGTTATATATTTTTATGCGGTAGGTTTAGATATCATAAATATTAATCAAAAGGAAATTAAAACAAGTGTTTTTTATCAATACCCAGAGGTTGAGTTAGTAAATATTGGGGATACGGCAGTAAAGGCTGTGAAACGAAAAGAAAAATCTAAAAGGGGGTTTTTAGATGTGTGGTGTAATAATGAGTATATATATGTTTTATATTCAGACAAACAATTTAATCAAGAATATAACCAAGGTTGTTATATTCTAAAATATGATTGGGACGGTAATCCTATATGTGAAATAGAGTTAGATAGAGAGGCATTATGTATTAGTATAGATCAACATAACCGATACTTGTATGTTGTTACCCCTACCGATACTGGTAGTGATATTGTACGTTATGAATTAAATAATGAAATGTTATGATATATATATATTTATAATTTGTATATTTATTTGCTCGTGTTCACACAATGTTTCAACTGAGACATATTTGCCACCAGATTTTATCACAACACATACTGTAGAAATCGTTCCGCTTAATGAATCTTTACTTGTCGATATGCCTAGTAAAATGTGGAAGGTAGATTCATTATTGATTCTTGGAACAAGAAGTGCAGACAACGATGCTCATTTTCAAATATTATCGGCGACCAACGGAACTTATATGGGTAATTTCGGCAACATAGGACGTGGAAACAACGAATTGTTAGATTATGCAAGAGCCTCAATCAATGTCGCTGAAAAGAGATTGTTTGCCACTGATGTCGCAGGTAAATGCATATTGATAGACCTAAAGGATATGTTAACTAATAACATCCAACAAGTACAATCTTATACAGTAAGTTATGGAACTGATGCTCAGGATGTTTATTGCACCAATGATAAACTACTTTTATTAAACGGTTATCCTAAACGTTTTTGCCTAACTGATATGCAGTGTCGTGATACATTGGCTTACTCAAACGATTATCCTATAATTACGCAGATTGACGATGACGAGTATAAAAAACGTGTTTACTATTCTACAAGTTCATCTTTTGCCGTAAAGCCAAATGGTGAGCAGTTTTGTAATTTTACTCGCAACGGTATGTTGATGGAGATTTTTACGATTAAACATAACGACATCCGTTTAAGCAAGCGCCGATATTTTTACAAAACCAAGATGAAGGACCTAATGAAAGGGGATGATGATTGCATACGAGGTTGTAGTTGTGTTCAAGCAACAGATAAATATATCTATGCACTCTATTACGATACACCTATCAACGATAAAAATGCATTGCCCCAATTGGGAATATTCGATTGGAGTGGGAATGAAATATGCAAATATGAATTTACGGAGAAGGTTGTAAATTTCTGTATATCTTCTACAGATGATAAAGTCTATTGTTGGATAATAAACCCTTTGGGTGAGGAGTATCTTGGCTATTTTGACTTAATCTAATAATAAGCACGTTATGAAGAACTTGTCCTATTTAATATTTGTAGTAGTGTTATTAATGAAGTTAGTAGCGTGTAATTCCGTAGGGCGCGAATATGAGCACCTTGCGGGGTCGCATTTACAATAGCAACCATCAGCGGAACTCTCTTTTCAATCATTGCTCTTATGGTCTATCTTCCGATATTTATGCCTATGGACAAACAGCCGAAAAAGTAACTAATTTTCACCATTTGTATATCGTTAAGACCAATAAACTCTATGATGAATAAAT
>JAFZFU010000050.1 GCA_017555745.1 Bacteroidales bacterium | reverse complement strand
GGCAACGTTATTTGGTCGTGATAGAACTGTTATAGCTCGACATATAAATAATTGTTTTAAAGAAGGAGAACTTGATAGAAATATCACAAGTGCAAAATTTGCACATGTGGGTATAGATGGTGACCAAGTGTATGAAACTACAATGTATAATCTTGATGTTATAATATCTGTTGGTTATCGCGTAAAATCAATCAATGGTACTCGTTTTCGTCAATGGGCAAACAAAATACTCAAAGATTATATCATAAAAGGTTATGCTATAAATGATAAGATTAAACTAAAACATTATAATGAACTTAAAGATGTTGTTCGATTACTTGCTCACACTGTAAACACACAAGAAAAGCTTACCGATGACCAATCTGTGGGTCTTTTATCGGTTGTTGCTGATTATGTTTATGCTCTTGATACCCTCGACCGTTATGACTATCAACAGCTTGTTATAGAAAAGACAACTAAAGAAGAACGCTTTCATGCAACATACGAAAATGCAATGGAGGCAATCCTTAATTTGAAAGAGAAGTTTGGTGAAAGTAATCTTTTTGCCAATGAAAAGGATGACTCTTTCAAAAGTTCTATTAGGCAAATCTATCAGACATTCGGTGGCGAAGAGTTGTATCCAAGCATTGAAGAAAAAGCAGCTATGTTGCTTTATCTAGTAATAAAAAATCATTCATTCAGCGATGGCAACAAACGTATAGCAGCAATGCTATTTCTTTGGTTTATGGAACGTAATGGTATACTTTATCGTGCTGATGGTGGTAAACGAATAGCAGACAATACCCTTGTAGCACTTACGTTAATGATTGCCGAAAGTCGTACAGAAGAAAAGGATATAATGGTAAAAGTAGTTGTAAACCTTATAAATCAACAAAACCAATGATTCTCATATATATATGGTTATCATTATTTATGAATAGATATCTTACAAAATAAAACATACTATTATGGAACAAGAAATAATACTTAACGAACACAACAAGCAGGAATATCCTCCAATGCATTCGGCGGAGCATATTCTTAACAGAACGATGGTGAATATGTTTGGCTGCGGTCGTAGTCATAATGCACATATAGAACGTAAGAAAAGCAAGTGCGACTATTATTTACCTCAGGCTCCTACTGCCGAACAAATGCAGACTGTAGAGGATAAAGTAAACGAAGTTATAGCTTCTAATTTGGAAGTATCTACAAAGCTGGTGCCACGTGCAGAGGTGAATCCCGATGAGGTGGATTTGAACAAGTTGCCTACAGGTGTAAGCGAAACATTACGCTTGGTGTATGTGGGCGATTATGATGTGTGTGCCTGTGTGGGCACTCATGTAAAAAACACTGCCGAGATAGGCATTTTTAAAATCATCTCGCACGATTACAACGAAGGAGTGCTTCGCATCCGATTCAAGTTGGTGTAAACGGTTTACTGTTTCACTCAAAAAAAAAGAAGAAAACACTAGGTAGGGTGGTAGGGTAGGTAGGGTGGTATATATTGTTTTGAATATAAAAACACCAAATTATATATAGATAAACACTGCAAAAAATATATTCTTTTTCTTTAAAGTGGATATGTTTTATAATTTGAACTTAATGATAAAATATTATTTGTTTTTTAGTTTGCCAACTAAAATGAAAACTTATTATCCTACCATCCTACCAGCTGTCTTCTTTTTCTCTATATATAGATAGTATATAATATTACTATATATATACGATATGATTATGATATATATATACCGCTATTGTGTTTTTCTTTTTGTTTTTCGAAAAACACGTACATACTTCGGTCTGTTAAACTAAAACTCTTTTTATTTCAGACTGCAAAATTAAACATATTATTCCCATACCAACCCTACCTCCCTACCTGCTGTTTCTTTTTCTATATAATATTATATTATATATACGATATGAATAGTATATAGTAATATGTTTTTTCTTTTTTGGGTTTTCGAAAAAACATATTCTCTTTTTTTTGCTACAGTCTACAAAAAAAAGCCCTCATACAGAGATGAGAGCTTTTAGAGTATTGATTATCTCGGGTTGTAATAACGTTATTCTTCGTCGTTTTTAGTTGCTCTTTTACGTTGAGTTTCGTCGAGCAGTATTTTGCGTATACGCAACGATTGTGGAGTTATTTCCAAATACTCGTCTTCGCGTATGTATTCCATTGCTTCTTCGAGCGAGAATTTTGTTGCCGGTATGGTAGTGGATTTATCATCGGCACTCTTGCTACGCATATTTGTAAGGTTTTTACTTACCACTACGTTTATTACAATATCGGTGTCGGGTCTTAAACCTTCGCCTACCACTTGTCCTGTGTATACTTCTTCGCCGGGTTCGATGAAGAATTGACCTCTGTCTTGCAATTTGCTTATGCTATATGCTGTTGATGTGCCTGTTTCTTTGGCTATAAGGGCACCCATTTTGTATGTTCCCATTTCGCCTTTCCAAGGCTCGAAGTCTTTGAAACGGTGTGCTATAATGGCTTCGCCGTTACTTACTGTAAGCAGGTTGTTTCGTAGTCCTATTATACCTCTTGATGGTATTGTAAACTCAAGTTGTACACGATCGCCTTTGGTATCTATGGTGTTTACTTCGCCTTTTCTGCGTGTAACTATGTCTATTACTTTGCTCGAAAATTCTTCGGGAACCAATATTGTAAGTTGTTCTACGGGTTCGTGTTTTTTGCCGTCTATTTCTTTCAATATTACCTTTGGCTGACCCACTTGCAGTTCGTAGCCTTCTCTACGCATTGTTTCGATAAGTATTGAAAGGTGTAGTATACCGCGGCCATATACTATCAAAGAATCGGGGCTATCGGTTTCTTCGATACGCATAGCCAAGTTTTTTTCCAATTCTTTGTAAAGTCTGTCTCTCAAGTGACGCGATGTTACAAATTTTCCTTCTTTTCCAAAGAAAGGAGAGTTGTTGATGGTGAACAACATACTCATTGTAGGTTCGTCAATCTTGATAGGTTTTAGAGGTTCGGGGTTGTCTATATCGCATATCGAATCGCCAATTTCGAAGTTTACGTTTTTGTCCAAATCCAACAATACTGCTGCTATTTCGCCTTGCGATACCGGTTCTTTTATGCGTTCTTTTCCTAAGCCTTCAAATACATATAGTTCTTTTACTCTCGAACGTATTTGTGTGCCATCGCGTTTTACAAGCATAACGTCTTGTCCGGCTTGTAGAGTGCCGCGTTGTAGTCTACCCACTGCTATACGACCTATATATGAGCTGTAGTCCAACGACGAAATCATCATCTGTGTGTTACCTTCTTCTTCTTTAGGAGCAGGTATGTGTTCCACAATCAAGTCCATAAGGTACGAAATGTCTTCTGTTGGAGTGTTCCAATCGTTGCTCATCCATCCTTGTTTCGACGAACCGTATGCTGTTGGAAAATCCAATTGTTCTTCGTTGGCACCAAGGTTAAACATTAGGTCGAAAACTGCCTCTTGAGTTAGTTCGGGAGTACAGTTTGGTTTGTCTACCTTGTTTATAACCACTATTGGTTTTAGGTTAAGTTCTATGGCTTTTTGTAATACAAAACGTGTTTGAGGCATAGGACCTTCGAAAGCATCTACTACCAATAGCACACCATCAGCCATGTTAAGTACGCGTTCCACTTCGCCACCAAAGTCGCTGTGACCCGGAGTGTCGATAATGTTGATTTTAGTACCTCTGTAGTTTACCGATACGTTTTTAGATAAAATAGTGATACCTCTTTCTCTTTCGAGGTCGTTGTTGTCGAGTATCAAATTAGCTGTTTCTTGATTTTCTCTAAAAAGCTTTGCTTGGTGCAGCATACGGTCCACCAATGTTGTTTTGCCGTGGTCAACGTGTGCTATAATAGCAATATTACGAACGTTTTGCATATGTAATAGATATTTTTATTATCAAATTAAAATCGTGCAAAGGTACGAAAAAAAAATAAAATATAAAAGTAAAACTTACAAACAGTGTCAAAAAAAACTATTATTTCGCTACTCTTTATTATTGATTTATAGTGTTTAATACTGCTTGCGTGTTTGGGAGTAAAAAAGTGTTTGCGCTTATGTGTGTTGGTAAAAAAATAAACCCGAAACGTTGAGTTTGTTTCGGGTTTATATCGTTTTTGTATATAATATCTTCGGTTGTTGTTTCCGATATTACGGACAACACGAAGTTATATTTACAATGTTTGAACAGCTTCAACAAGTTCTTTACCTGCTTGAACAGCTTTCAAGTTTTCTGGTATTAATTTGTGGTGACGTTCGGGAAGAGATTTTTGCAAACCTTTTTCGATATATTCTTCTGTAACAACAGGTTTTACTTTCAAGAAAGCACCAAGAATAATCATATTGAAAACTTTAGCCATACCAAGTTCAGCAGCTTTTTCGGCAGCAGCAACTTTGTATATGTTGATGTCTTTACGAGAAGGAGGAGTGGTAATACCATTTGGGTCGTAAAGCAATACACCACCTGGTTTCACGCTGCTTTCGAATTTATCCAACGATTGTTGGTTAAGGATGATAGCAGTGTCGAATTGGTTGATGATAGGCGAGCTGATACGTTCGTCGCTAATGATAACAGATACGTTAGCAGTACCACCGCGCATTTCAGGACCATATGAAGGCATCCAACTTACTTCTTTATCTTGCATAACGCCTGAGTAGGCAAGGATTTTACCCATCGAAAGTACACCTTGACCACCAAAACCGGCTATAATGATTTCTTCTGTCATTTTACTTCTGTATTAATTTGTTATTTAACTGTTAATGGACTGCTTACTACAAGTCTGTCTAAACCGATACCTTCAACTAATTTACCTTCAACTTTGATGTCGCCGATAGGATAGTTGGGGAACATATTTTCTTCCATCCATTTGTTAGCTTGAACAGGAGTCATTTTCCAACCGCTGTTACAGTTAGAAACGATTTCTACGAACGAAAGACCTTTTTTCAATTTTTGGTTTTCGAAAGCTTGTTTGATAGCTTTTTTAGCTTTACGTACAGCAGCAGGTGTATGAACACTTTGACGAGTTACGAAATAAGTACCTGGCAAAGTAGCCAATATTTCAGTAAGACGCAATGGATAACCGTTCAATTCTACGTTACGTCCGTAAGGAGTAGTAGCCGATTTCATACCTACAAGAGTGGTAGGAGCCATTTGACCACCTGTCATACCGTAGATACCATTGTTTACGAATACCATAGTGATGTTTTCACCACGGTTAGCAGCGTGGATAGTTTCGGCAGTACCGATAGCTGCCAAGTCGCCATCACCTTGATAAGTGAAAACGAATAAATTTGGGTTCAAACGTTTAACGGCAGTAGCAAGGGCCGGAGCACGTCCGTGAGCAGCTTCTTGGAAGTCTACGTCAAAATAATTGTAAGCCAATACCGAGCATCCTACAGGAGCGATACCTACAGTTTGGTCTTGTATTCCTAATTCTTCAATTACTTCGGCTACAATACGGTGTGTAGTACCATGACCACAACCAGGGCAGTAGTGCATTGTAGCATCAGTCAAAACCTTGGTTCTTGAATAAACCAAATTTTCGGGTTTTACTATATCTGTGTTCATAACTAATTATCCTTTAATAATTTGATTTTCTAATGCTTCCAATACTTCAGTAGGAGTAGGTATAATACCACCGAAGCGTCCGAAGTGTTCAACTTTAACGTTGCATTCTGTTGCCAAACGTACATCTTCTACCATTTGACCTGCACTCATTTCCACTGTCAATATACCTTTAACTTGTTTTGCTCTTTCAGCTAAAGCTTTTTTAGGGAATGGATAAAGAGTGATAGGACGGAACAAACCTGCTTTTATACCTTTTTCGCGAGCCATTTGTACAGCTTTCATAGATATACGCGAAGATGATCCGTAAGCTACGAATATGTATTCAGCATCGTCGCACATTATTTCTTCATAACGGCATTCGTTTTCTTCCATTACGCGATATTTGGCTTGAAGTTTGTGGTTGAATACTTCTTGTTTAGCCGAATCAAGTTCAAGAGAAGTGATGATGTTATGTCCACGGCTTGCTGGTTTACCCCAAGTACCCCAAGGAGCGTTGGCACGACGTTCTTCTTCTGTCCAACGTGGAACATAGTCGCGAGTATATAATTTTTCCATGCATTGTCCGATAGCACCATCCGAAAGGATAAGAACTGGATTGCGATATTTGTAAGCTATGTCCCATGCTTCGAATACGAAGTCGTACATTTCTTGTACCGATGCAGGTGCTAAAGTGAATAATTGATAGTCACCATGTCCACCACCTTTTGTTGATTGGAAGTAGTCAGATTGAGAAGGTTGGATAGTTCCTAATCCAGGACCACCACGCATAACGTTGATAATCAAACATGGAATTTCAGCTCCGGCCAAGTAAGTCAAACCTTCTTGCATCAAACTGATTCCGGGCGACGATGATGTTGTAGCTACTTTTTTTCCGGTAGCTGCTCCACCATATACCATATTAATAGAAGCAACTTCACTTTCGGCTTGAAGAACTACCATTCCTGTTGTTTCCCATGGTTTTTCTGCCATAAGTGTTTCCATTACTTCCGACTGAGGAGTGATAGGATAGCCAAAATAGCCATCACAACCACTGGCAATCATTGCTTGGGCAATAGCTTCATTACCCTTCATTAATTTTAATTCTTTTGCCATTTCTTATATTCCTTTTAACTGTTTATAATTTTGCTCTATAGACGGATATTACACCATCGGGGCATACAATAGCACAGCTTGCACAACCTATGCATTCATCTTTTACTGCTTCGGCATAGTTGTAGCCTTTGCTGTTTACATTTTTTGACAACGCAATAACTGCATTTGGACATGCTCCTAAGCATACCGCACAGCCTTTGCAACGTTCTCTGTCAATAACAATTTCTCCTTTTACTGCCATATTATTTAGTTTTATAGGATTTATATATTTTTTCTGTGTTTTGAAAGGCAAAGTTACGATTTTTTTCTGACATAGAATTGTTTTTCGCAAAAATCTTTTCACCGTTTCGTTTCATTTCTTTTATGCTATTGATTTATTGCATTATACTCTTGTCGTTTTTTCCTCTTCTAATAATAAAAAACAATTGCTACTTTACTTTTTTTTCTCTTACTTTTCGTTTGATTGATATAATTTGTTGTGTTTTGATGATGTTTTTGCTCGTGAAAACATTACAATAACAAAATCAATATTATTGCCGAAAAACTAATCGAAAACACATTCAACGAAAAAAATAACAAACTTCTACACCAAAAGGATAAATATTGCGTTATTTATGTCTGATAATATTTTTTAGATGAAACGCATAGTAACCGCCATAGTGTTGTTGATATTTGCAATGATAGCTCATTCGCAAAGCCTCCATTTTACAAATATAATGGTAGGCGAGAATGGTGATATACATTTGCGATGGAGTTATAGCGGTGTAGAAAATATGTTCGATAGTTGTGTGGTGGAAAAATATCAAACCATTGAGTATTCACCTGTTGCTGTATTTACGGATTATGGTACTAAATCGTGGACGGATACAGCTGTCGAAAATAACGATGACGTTCAAAAATATAGAATAACGTTGTATACCAAGAATGGAACAATGTTTGTTGATTCGGTAAAATCAATGTATTTGGATGTGTCTGATATAAGTTCCGAATATTTGATAGCGTTTCTTATATGGAACACTCCGTCAATTGCCAATTCGGATAGCGGTTATTATATAATACACCGAAAGATACATAACAAAACTGATTGGCAACAAATCAATACTACCGAAGAGTTTATGTATCGCGACACTGTTAGGCGCTCTATTTGCAACGACACAATAGTGTATCGTATTCTTTTTATGAACGAAGCAGATACATTGGCCGTATCGCACACAAAAGGCTCTCTTTTTGTCGACCCTATGCCGACATCGCCATGTACGCTTGACGTAATAACCATTACCGAAGATTTGCAGCAGATAAAGTTGTCCTGGAATCCAAGTCCCGATAGTGATATTTGGGGGTATTTTATTTGTCAGGGAAATCCATGTATGGCATTGGATACCATATATGGAAAATATAATACTTCGTATATTGATGAGTCAAAAAACGCTACAAATGTATACGACTATCGTATATATGCCTTCGACTCGTGTTTTACGGCAAGTGCTCTTACTCCTTATTATCACAATATAGTGTTGAAAGGAAATGCTGTGGATTGTAGTAATACCATCAAAATAAATTGGAATAAGTACATAAATATGCCCAACGGATTGTTACATTATGCCATTTATGCAAGTTACAACAATGCCACCGATTTTGAACAAATCGGGGTGGTTGATGGTGACGAAATTGATTTGGAATATAGTTTTGATGTTCCCGAATATACCGAAAAGGTTAACATAAAGGTTGTGGCGACCGACAATACATCTACAAAGATTTCCGAATCCAATATTTTGGAAATAAATTTATTGGTACCCAATTCGGCCAAGTTTTTATATACACGTTATGCTTCGGTAAGAGACGATAATTCGGTAGTGGATTTGTTATTTTATGTCGATACAACGTTCTATACATCAAACTATTTGCTTTATCGCAAAGAAAATAAACACCCATACGTACTCTACGATTATATTTATCCTACGGGAGATGAGTTTTTGACCTATAGCGATTGCAGTGTAGATTTGTTGAGCAAAAAATATTCATATTACCTTGCAGTGAAAGATGAATGTGGAATAAGCGAAAAAAAATCTAACGAAGTGTCTCCGATATACTTGACTTTGAGACAAGAAAATGATGTAAACTGTATTCTCAGAACAGATTATGTGGGATGGGATTCGGTGGAATATTACAAGGTGTATAAAAAGAAAGATAGTGATGTTCAATGGCGCTTGCTTGATATAATATCATCGGCTACCAATTATTATTGCGACAAAGAGGAAGATATTTTGCAATTATCTGAAAAGGTATGTTATAAAATGGTGGCATATCAAGGTGACAGTTCTGAATATTTATTTCGCGACACGGCTCAATCGCTCTATGTTTCTTATAGCAGGAAAGGGGAGGTGTGGGTGCCTAATGCGTTCACTCCTCAGCAAGATAATAACAAAATATTCAAACCTTCGTTGACATTTGCCGAAAGCAAAGGCTATTGTTTTCAAGTGTATAGCAGAGCGGGAACATTGGTATTCGAAACTACCGATATAAATCAGGGATGGGATGGTACTTTTAAAGGGGAATATGTCCAACAAGCATCATACGTTTATGTTATATATTGCACATTTACCGATGGTACATCTTATGTGCAAAAAGGAACGGTTATAGTTCTTTAGCCCATAACAAAATATGTATTTGTTCTCCTAATTATTTATAGTTGTCGTGGTGTTGTATAATCGGTGGAAGTGTGTTTGAGTAAAACATCACGAGGAAAATTTATCACAGTCGTGTAGTTGCACAAAAATCCACGCGATGAAAATTGAAAGATATCGAGATGCTTTTTTTGAAAATATTAAACTGCAGTTATACAGAGAAATAATAATGCCGTATTTTATGGTATACCATGAAAGTGTTCAGACCCGGGTTTCACGCTCTTCGTGATAGGGTGTAAATAAATTGATACCCTATCATAAATTTGGTCTCTATTATGAAACTACCGTTCAAAATTGAGGAGAGAAAAAAAAGAGGATATCCTCGTTGGAATATCCTCTACAAGTATATTAACAATTAAAATTTTATGGGTACAAATTAAATTCGTCTTATGTCGAATAAGAAGTTCGAATTACAATAACTGAGCCATACGTTCAGTAAGGTCACAAATACGAGTAGAGTAACCTTTTTCGTTGTCGTACCAAGAAACAACTTTTACGAAGTTGTTGTCTAATACTTGAGTAAGTAAAGAATCGAAAATAGACGAATGTTTGTTGTCTATAATATCAGTGCTTACGATAGGTTCGTCAACATATTCAAGTATACCTTTCATAGGACCTTCGGCAGCTTTTTTCATAGCAGCGTTGATTTCTTCTCTTGTAGCAGGTTTTTCCAATTCTACAGTAAGGTCAACAACCGAACCATCAGGAGTAGGAACGCGCATTGCCAAACCATCAAGTTTTCCGGCTAATTCAGGTAACACCAAACCTACAGCTTTAGCAGCACCGGTTTTTGTAGGAATTATAGATACAGCAGCTGCACGAGCACGACGCAAATCAGAGTGAGGTAAATCTAAGATTTTTTGGTCGTTGGTGTAAGAGTGAATAGTATTCATCAAACCACGAACAACACCAAAATTGTCGTTCAATACCTTAGCGATAGGTGACAAGCAGTTTGTTGTGCAAGATGCATTAGAAACTAATTGTATGTCTTTGGTAAGGATGTGGTCGTTAACACCTAAAACAACTGTAGCATCAACATCTTCTTTAGTGTCGGCAGGAACAGTAAGAACCACCTTCTTTGCACCGGCGTTGATGTGTTTCATCATTTTTTCGCGGTTTTTGAACAATCCGGTAGATTCTATAACGATATCAATTCCTAGTTCTTTCCAAGGAAGGTTTGCAGGATCTTTTTCTGCATATACACGAATGCGTTTTCCATTGATAACCAAACAATCGCCATCAACACTTACTTCACCATCAAAACGACCATGTACAGAGTCGTATTTCAATAAATATGCCAATGTATCAGCGCTTGTCAAATCGTTGATGGCTACAACTTCAACACTTTTTCTAGTGCAAAGTTCTCTAAAACTCATTCTTCCGATACGGCCAAAACCGTTAATTGCAACTTTTGCCATAATATGTTATTCTTTAATAAATTATATATTCTAAAACTAATTGTTTGAAAATGCAAAAGTACTGATTTAAATTAGATAAACCAAAGATTTCCGAACTTATTTATTTTTTTTTGTTAGAAAATGCTTGTTATTAATGATTTATCGTTTTTATTTGTGTTACTAAATTTGTCGATTTTCTTTCACATTGTCTTTTAAACCAAAATATCCGTATTTATGTTCATTTTCGGTTTCTGCAATCCGGATTAAGAGTTGCGAAAATCAACTATTTTGAGTGTTTGAAAATCGATGGAAACAAAATTATGCAAACAGTAAATAAAAGTAATTTTCAAACCATACGGGTAGACTTCCGAAATATTGTCGAACACAGAGTATAGTTGCAACAAAGTATGTAAAAAACACCATAATTCTCATTTTTTTAGTCCTAAACTCCATGTATTCTCCCTCTTTTCGGTAATATTTATTTATTTTTAATATTTACTGATATGTTACGTCTATTGTCTTGATTTATGGGTTGTTAAACTAAGATAAATGAGCTTTGCAATATCATCTTTTCGACATGCATAAAAAAAACATTTACTAAATCGGCAAAAAAGTCGTACATTTGCAAAAAATATAGATTAACGATGTTAAGTAGACACTTCTTAAGAACCAAAGTATTACAATCACTTTATGCCTACACAGTTTCGGGTAGCGGCGATTTAGGCGTAATAGAAAAAAACTTTATACACAACATTGAAAGACTTAACGATTTGGGGGTAACTCAAGTATCTACGCTACTTTATTTTTTTGATGTAGCAAAGAAAAGCATAGAAGATGCTAAAACCAAATTTAGACCCACCAAGGAGGAAATGAGTCCTAATATGCGATTGGTAGAAAATAGATTCGCATTACAACTAAGCAATAACTACGAATTTAAGAAAGCTTGTGAACGTCTAAAAATAAATTGGGCAGACTATAACAACATCTTTCGAAATATTTATGCCGGATTCAAAACCACTTCTGTATACAAAGATTACATGGAAGCTGAAAGTGTAGATTTTAAGGCAGATAAAGAGTTGGTATTGTCTTTGTACAAATACATCTTGAACTATGAAGCTTTGGCTGATGTGTTTGTTGAACGTAATTTGTTGTGGGAAGATGATTATTTTCAAATAGCACAATATACGTACGCCGGTTTGAAAAGCATGGATGAGAATTTTTCTGTCGATAGTCCATTTCAGTTACCATACGATAAGCGCAACGAACAAGAAGTTCAAGATTGTGAATTTGCAATAGAGTTATTGAAAAAAACAATATTGTTGTTCGATAAAAACACTGAAGTAATAAAACAGAATTTGAAGCAATGGGAATACGATCGTGTGGCTATGATGGATATCATTATACTTAAAATGGCTATCACAGAGTTTACCAATTTTCCTTCAATACCGGAAAAGGTTACAATAAACGAATATATAGAATTGTCGATAGAATATAGTACCGATAAAAGTAAGCTCTTCATTAATGGTATATTAGACAAAATGCATGTTGAATTGCGTTCGCAGGGTTTGATAAAGAAGAGTGGACGAGGTTTGTTGGATGAGAATTTTATGGACGAATAAAAAACAGATTGAACAAAACAAAAATTAATTTTTTTAGTTTAAGAAGAACGAAAGATAAATATAGTTTTGTGTAAATACAGATTATGAAGGCAAACAAGATATTTACTGCAATATTGGCGATAACATTATTTGCAAGTTGTGGAAACAATAGCAATAGTGTTGGTTATGATACCAATATTATAAATAATCCCAATACAGCAAATCAAGATGTAAACGATGTTAAGATGCCTAAGATATCGTTTGATAAGAATTTGCACGATTTTGGAAGATTGTCGCAAGGCGAGTGTATAGCATTCAGTTTCAAGTTTACCAATACTGGTAATGCAGATTTGTTGATATCGGAATGTGATGCTACTTGTGGATGCACAGTGGCCGATTATCCCAGAATGCCGGTAAAACCTGGTGAAGTGGGATATATAACCGTAACATACAATTCGGCGGGAAAACATGGACAAGAAGAACAATTTGTAATGGTTATGGCAAATACACAACCAAGCAAAAATCAGTTGATAATAAGAGCAAACGTAGAGAATTAAATAAATAATCATATTAACGAATAAATTTCAGAAAAATGAACTTACTAAACATTTTGTTGCAAGCAACTACTGCACAATCAGGAGGTCCTTCTATGTGGATTATGTTATTACTAATGATAGTAATATTCTATTTCTTCATGATTCGCCCTCAATCTAAAAAAGCAAAAGAAGAACGCAAGTTTCGCGATAGCTTGCAAAAAGGCGATAAAGTAGTTACTGCAGGTGGTATACATGGAAAAGTAGCCGAAGTTAAGGATTTAACAATCGTAATAGAAGTGGCAAACGGTGTTAATATCACTGTAGAAAAGAACTTTATACAACCTTCTCCTGAAGCATTGGCTGCTAACAATCAACGCAAGTAATGTATACAAGGAAATATAGGTGGTTTATAAGATTGCCTATACTATAATCCATCGATAATATTTCGATGGGTTATATTTTTGTATGAAATAGTTTATGATAAAGAAGATACATCAAAAAATAAGACAGAGAGAAAAACTCAAATCTTTCTTCGTATGCGTGTTGCTTACGATAGTTGTTTGGTTTGTACAAACAATGTCGGATATGTATGTCTACGAAAGGGATTACGGTATAACTTTTGTCGGATACAACGATAAGCTATATACGTATATGGATGCCGATTCTACAATATCCATATCTGTGAAGTCTACCGGTTTTCAGTTTTTGTCTACATTCTTGAGTGATGACGATAAAATAAGTATCGATATCAGCAATACTATTCCATACGAAAGTAACGGCGCTTTTGTGTATGCATTTTCTTTGAGAGATAACAAAGAAACAATAAAAAATCAGATTCCCTTTCTAAAACAGAAAGAAAGTCAGATTTTAAACGATACAGCACGTTTGATATTGACAAAACTGACTCAAAAGAAAGTTAGAGTAGCATTAGGTGAAATAGATTTTTTGTTTGAACCACAATTTGGTTTATATGGCAGTCCAAAGTTATATCCCGATTCGGTTGAGATATACGGTAGTGAAAAAGAATTGTCAAATATAGTTGAGGTAAAAACAAAAACCAAAATGATAGAAAGCATAAATAAAACAGATTATTATGATTTAGAATTGCAATCGCCGGCTAACACTAACGTGAAATTGTCAAACAATAAGGTTAAAATACACATACCGGTAGAAAGATATACCGAAAAAAGACTTGTTTTACCAATAAAACTTCAAACAGAGGATAGTACAATACAGATAAGGCTATATCCTGAAACTGTAGAGTTGGTGCTCGATGTGGCAATAAAGGACTATAAGAAAATAACATCCGAAATGTTTGATATAAAAGTGCAATATGATAAAGAAGTGCCACAATCGTTGCTCAATGTAATGCCGGAAAAGTATCCGTCAAATATAAAGATAAAAGAAATTATACCTGAACAAGTACAATATGTCATCATCAAATAAAAAACCGCTTTTAGTGGGGCTTACGGGTGGTATAGGAAGTGGAAAAACCATAGTGTCTCTGCAATTTGAACTATTGGGAGTACCATGCTTTTTTGCCGATAGGGTAGCAGGAGCGTATTATAACGACCGAGAATTTTGCGAACAACTTAGGCCTATATTTGGCGATGCTATCTTTGATGCCGATGCTAATCCCGATAAAAGAAAAATAGCAGAGATTGTATTCGCCGATGAAGCAAAACTAAAGCAACTAAATTCGATAATACATCCGCGTGTGATGGCCGATTTTGATATGTGGATAAATCAACATATGGATTACCCATACCTCATTCAAGAAAATGCCATATTGTTTGAGCATGGATTTGAAAAAATATTCGACAAGACCATCATGGTCTACGCTCCGCAAGAGGTAAGGATAAGGAGGGTGATTAAAAGAGATAACACGACTTATCAAGCAGTAAAAGCACGTATGGATAATCAAATGGATGATGAAGAAAAACGACTACTATCCGACTATGTAATTATCAATTACAAAGGCGAAAAATATCGAAATAAAAGAGTAAAAAAAATACACGAAAAGATACTGAAAATAGCAATAAAATAGCAAAAAACATATTTTTTATAGCGTGAAATGCCAAAAAATATGCATGTTACATGTTTTTGAGAATAAAAAAATATTAAGATGTAATATTTTGATAAATAGTTTATTAGTAAGGATGATTGATAAAATGTGGATAAATTATATACGATAAAGAATAAACAAATTTGGCAGATTGGAAAATATGTTGTAATTTTGCAAACCCTTATAAAGGAATAAATAGCAAAAAAAAATCATAGATTAAAGAAATGAATAGTTTAAGTTACAGAACTGTGTCGGCTAATGCCCAAACCATTACAAAAGAATGGATTTTGATAGACGCAGAAAACCAAACGCTAGGACGTTTAGCAACGAGAGTTGCCAATGTGTTGAGAGGTAAACACAAACCCTCTTTCACTCCACACGTAGATTGTGGTGACAATGTTATCATTATTAACGCTGAAAAGATTGTTTTGACCGGTAAAAAATTGACAGACAAAGTGTATGTTCGTCATACAGGTTATCCGGGAGGACAACGCTTCTCTACCCCACAACAATTGTTGAACACACATCCTATCCGCGTAATCGAACACGCAGTAAGAGGAATGTTGCCAAAAAACAAATTGGGTGATGCTTTGTACAGAAATCTAAAAGTTTATGCAGGATCGGAACATCCTCACCAAGCTCAAAACCCAAAAGTAGTAAATTTAAATGATATAAGATAATGGCAGAAGTAATAAATACAATTGGAAGAAGAAAAACAGCAGTAGCCCGTATATACATGACTCCGGGTAATGGTACAATTACTGTAAACAAAAAGGATTACAAAGAGTATTTTCCTACAGCTCCATTGCAATACATCGTTCGCCAATCATTAGAAGTTGTTGGCGCATTGGATAAATGGGATGTAAAAGCAAACCTTGATGGTGGTGGAGTATCTGGACAAGCTGAAGCTCTACGTATGGCTATAGCACGTGCATTGTGCGAAGCTAATATCGAAGACCGTCCTGCTCTTAAATCAAAAGGACTTTTGCGTCGTGATCCTCGTATGGTAGAACGTAAGAAACCGGGTCAACCAAAAGCTCGTAAACGCTTCCAATTCAGCAAACGTTAAGATTTGCAGATATTGTTTAGTATCTAAATTACAAAGATTCTTGTTAGGACTACTTTGTAATTGCTAAAATAAAAGAATGTAAACAAAATAATAAAAATATAAAATGGCAAAATTAGAATTTGAACAATTGCTAGATGCAGGTTGCCACTTTGGCCACCTAAAAAGAAAATGGAATCCTAAAATGGCTCCTTATATATTCAAGGAACATAATGGTATTCACGTTATTGATTTACACAAGACTATAGTAAAAGCTGATGAAGCTGCTAACGCTCTTAAGCAAATAGCTAAATCAGGTAAAAAAATATTATTCGTAGCTACCAAAAAACAAGCTAAAGAAGTAGTTGCTGAAGTTGTAAGACCTATCGATATGCCTTTCGTTACTGAACGTTGGCCCGGTGGTATGTTGACAAACTTTGCTACAATACGCAAAGCTGTTAAGAAAATGAACTCTTTGGATAAATTGATGCAAGATAAAGAGTTTACCAGCATTTCTAAACGTGAACGTCTTCAAATAGAACGCGAACGCGCTAAATTGGACAAAAACCTTGGTAGTATAGCTGATTTGGTTCGTTTACCGGCTGCTTTGTTTATAGTTGATATCAATAAAGAACACATCGCCGTAGCAGAAGCTCAAAGATTGGGTATTCCTACTTTCGCAATTGTTGATACAAATTGTAACCCTGATCTTATTGATTTCCCTATCCCTGCAAACGATGATGCCTCGAAATCTATTTCTGTAATTTTGAAATCTATGGTTGATGCTATTCAAGAAGGTATTAACGAACGCAAGATGGAAAAGGGTGCTCAAGATGATCAAGAAGCAACCGACGAAACCAGAAGAGGTGAAGAAAATGATGCTGAAGGTAGAAAAGGTGATGGCGAAGATCGTCCTCGTCGCCCAAGAAAATCTGCAGCTAAGAAAAACTAATTTAAGTGTAACATATTTAAAACATAAATAATATGGCTAGTATAAGTGCAGCTGATGTAAACAAACTTCGTCAAATGACCGGCGTAGGTATGATGGATTGCAAAAAAGCATTGGTAGAATGTGATGGCGATTTCGAAAAAGCTATCGACTTCTTACGTCAAAAAGGTCAAAAATTGGCAGCTAAAAGAGCTGAACGCGATGCTAATGAAGGTGTTGTTTTAGCTAAATCAAATGGTACTTTTGGTGCCGTTATTATGGTTAACTGTGAAACTGACTTCGTAGCTAACAATGCTGACTTCGTTGCTTTCACTCAATCAATACTTGATAACGCTATAGCTCAAAAATTAACTGCTAAAGACGCTGTATTGGAAATGGCTATAGATGGTAGAAGAGTAGCTGATTTACTTACTGACCAAATAGCTAAAATAGGCGAAAAAATAGATTTGGCTCATTACGAATCTATCGAAGGTGTAGCTGTATCAGCTTACATACATCCGGGCAATAGAATGGCTTCGGTAGTAGCTTTGTCGAAAGATGGTTTCCAAGAAATAGGTCACAACTTGGCTATGCAAGTAGTTGCAATGAGACCTGTAGCTTTGGACGAAAATTCGGTATCTCCTGAAGTTATTGAAAAAGAATTGGAAGTATATCGTGCTCAAATCAGAGAAGAAGGTAAACCTGAAAATATGGTAGAAAACATAGCTAAAGGTAAACTTAACAAATTCTTCAAAGAAAACACTCTTTTGAGCCAGGAATCTATCACAGAAGCTAAAACTTCGGTTAAAGACTTTGTAGCTAAAGCTGATAAAGATTTGAAAGTTTTAGGTTTCCGTCGCTTGGAATTAGGAGCATAATTAAAACCTCGCATAACCCTTTAGATTTGCTCTTGTAAGTAAAAATATTTGGGTGATATTAATGAGAAAGGAAAAGGAATCTGCTTATGCAGATTCCTTTTTTTGTGCCAATAGGTCCTATAGGTGTTTGCCTTTTCCTTATATCATTTGTGTAATTGGGATTTTTTGTGTAAATTTGTAGTCTGAAAAAATATACTAATAGATGCTAAGAGACAATGTAACAGTGCTTTCTGATATGTCTACTGAGAGTAGATGTGTTATAGTAAAGATAAATGGACATGGCAGTTTCCGTCGAAGGATAATGGAAATGGGTTTTGTAAAGGGCGAAATTATCACAGTGATAAAAAATGCTCCGCTTCATGACCCTATAGAATATATGGTGATGGGAAGTCATGTGTCGTTGCGTCGTAGCGAAGCATCGCAGATAGAGGTGGCCGATGTGTCGGAGCAAGAGGTGGCAACATCGACATCTACTTTTACCGAAGAGATTAGAAACCGTATAAAAGAAAAGTCCAATATAATAAATGTGGCATTGGTGGGTAATCCTAATTGTGGAAAGACTTCCTTTTTTAACCATGCCACTGGCTTACACGAAAAGGTAGGCAATTATAGCGGCGTTACAGTGCATGCCAAAATAGGTACTTTTCAACATAACGGATATACCATTAATATGATAGACTTGCCGGGTACTTATTCCATTACAGAGTATTCGTCCGAGGAGTTGTATGTGCGACAGTATATTACCGACGAAAATCCCGATATAGTATTGAATGTGGTGGATGCCTCAAATCTCGAACGTAATATGTATCTTACTACCCAGCTTATCGATATGCACGTGCGTATAGTGATGGCATTGAATATGTATGATGAGTTTGAAAAGAGCGGCAGCAAGTTGGACCATCACTATTTAGGGTCAATGTTAGGTTTTAAAATAGTGCCTACCACTGCTTTTAAGGGTATAGGTATAACAGAGGTGTTGGATTCTATAATAGATACTTACGAAGATAAGGCCGATACTCATAAACATATACATATCAATTATGGTACTGATATAGAAGATGAAATAGTGCGAATAAAGAAAGAGATAACCATAAATCAAGATATAGTGGCAAAGTATTCGCCTCGCTATTTGTCGTTGAAGTTGTTGGAAGATGATAAAACTACACTTCAAGTGTTCGAAAACTCTGCCAATTACGATGATATAAAAGCTGTGGCAGAGCGTAGTAGAAAGCACTTGCGCGAGGTGCACAAAGAGGAGCCTTCAGAAGTGATTACCAATGCCAAATATGGTTTTGTCAGAGGGGCGTTGAAAGAAACTTTGCAACAGCCTACTGATGGTAAAAAAAGTCTTTCGCAACGTATCGATAATATACTAACCAACCGTTGGCTTGGTTTTCCTATTTTATTTTTGTTCCTCTATATAATGTTCCAATCCACTTTTTCGCTTGGTGCTATTCCACAGGGTTGGATAGGATGTGGTGTAGCAGCGCTATCATCGTGGCTGCTGAGTGTTATTCCTACGGGTATTGTAAGCGATTTGGTAGTGGGAGGAATTGTAGAAGGAGTGGGAAGTGTATTGGTGTTTTTGCCTAATATACTAATATTGTTTTTGTTTATATCCATAATGGAGGATACGGGCTATATGGCACGTGCTGCTTTTATTATGGATAAACTTATGCACAAGATAGGTCTGCATGGTAAATCGTTTATACCGTTGCTTATAGGTTTTGGATGTAGTGTGCCCGCTATAATGGCCACTCGTATTTTGGAAAACAAAAAGAATCGGATAATGACGATGCTTATTATCCCTCTTATGTCCTGTTCGGCTCGTTTGCCGGTATATCTGTTGTTGGTGTCGGCTTTCTTTCAAAAAAATCAAGCCTTGATATTATTGGGTTTGTATTTGGTAGGTATATTATTGGCTATATTGGTGGCGTTTATAATGAAGAAATCGCTGTTTAAAAACGATAGCGAACAGTTTGTATTGGAACTTCCGCCTTATAGAATGCCGTCGTTCCGAAATCTTGGCATACATATATGGGAGCGTACTGCTGAATATTTGAAAAAGATAAGCAGTGTGATATTGATAGCATCTGTAATTATTTGGGCATTGGGATATTTCCCTCGTTCAAGCAGTCAAACCGAAGCAGTGTCGGATATGATAGCAATGGTAGAAGCCGACGAAACATTGTCGTCGGAAGAGCAAGCCGGGCAGATAGCCTCTTTGGAATTGCAACGTTCTATGTTGCAGAAAGAAAATTCGTATATAGGAAAAATAGGCAAAACTATCGAACCTATAATGCAACCTCTTGGTTTTGATTGGAAAATGAGTGTTAGTTTGCTTACCGGTTTTGCAGCCAAAGAAATAGTGGTAAGTTCGTTGGGTATATTGTATAAGGTAGATGATGCCGAAAATATAACCTCTATTACCAAGGCGTTGCAAAACGAGGTGTACGCTACCGGACCTCGTGCCGGACAACGTGTTTTTACTCCATTGGTGGCTATGGCCTTTATGCTTTTTGTACTACTGTATGTTCCATGTACTGCCACTATTATTACGTGTCGTAAAGAATTTGGTAGAAAATGGGCATGGGTGATGAGTGTTTATACTTTAGTGTTGGCATGGGTGGTGGCCTTTGCCGTATTCCAAATAGGAAGTCTGTTTTGATGACTTTGGAAATATTTTGCCGAACTATCCATAAATTATATATATTTGTGTTGCCGACTGCTCTGTTGCATTACGAGCATTAACACAAAAAAACGACGAAAGAATATCGATGAATCGACTGACTATAAGCATTCGATTCTTTAACAATTGTGTTTTTTGTTTATAGGGGAGCTAATGCACTAATCTTTACCAAAACTTTTTTTGTTGTCGATGTGATAATATCTTGGTATTCACTTGTATAAAAGGAAAATGTTCTTTTCTTTTAATTTCCCCGCTATATTTAATTCTATATAGTACTATGTAATTCAAAAATGGGTACCCATTTAGGGGTAAAATGGGTACCCATTCGAAGAAAATATAGTACCCATTTGGAGAAAAATGGGTACCCATTTTTTTAGAGGGTAATATATGTCTTGTTGTTAACAGTTGTTAAGTATAGAAATTAACATTGAATTTGTGTCGTAAATCCAGTATTATTTGCACGATGATAACATTGCAAAAAATGGAGATAATAAAAACATTACAATCAAAGCCATGATATCAAAATAATTTCGTAACTTTGCAGTCGCAAACTAATGACAATTATGTTGCAAACACAGCTAAAATATAATATCAACGATAGTCAAAAATATACGAACAATGAATATATTCGATTTATCATGGTGTATTGTTTATCTTGCTGAAGAGCGAGCTCGCAGCCGAAGAGATCCTTCTAATCAAGCAACTTTATTTTTGTCTACATGTGGATCGATGTTTATAATGTGGCTATACTTTTTTTTAAATGTAATTGGTTTTTATAGTCTACTAAGCCTAGAACTATCATTATTGTTTTTCACAATCGTATATATCCTTATTTATAGCTTCTTTTTATTCAGATATAGAAAAAAAGATATTCGTAATAAAATATTAGAAGAGTATAGGGAATACAAAAAAGAGCATTCTAGAAAATCAGCGTTTCGGTTTATTATGTTTATTATCATTCTAATGTTGCCATTATGTGCTACTTTTATGGTAGCAGGTAATTGGTGGTAGATATGCAACATAGGTCCGTTAATAGGAAGATTGTATGTAGATTGAGAAAATAAATTGATTCAAAGTAAAGAAAGGTATCTTAGTGATTATGCAACAAACCTACAAGAAAAATAAAATATCATGAAAATAAAAATATTTGCAATTTTATTGCTTTGTACTCTCGCGGTACAAAGTATAGCTCAAAACAATGATTCTACCTTATACAGTTCTCTAGAATTTGATAACGGAATAGCTGTTAAGGATGTTGTTGTGGATTTTAAATCTTTTGGAAAATGCCCTCTGGCAACAATAAACAACACTAATGATTCATTAATTGCTGCTATAAACAAATCTATTATGTTGAATTCAAATACTGCATTGGAATTCGATTATAATAATGAACATTACTATATTGGTCTTCATGAAAGGTGCAGGCAAGAAACAATATCCCTATTTGAGAAAATAACAAAGAGCAACGTTGAAAGCATTAAAATAATGATAACTATTGCGTTTTTTGAGAATGTCTATTATCGTGGACTACCGTATGCTGTAGTTATTGATATTAAACAAAAGTATTAGAATAGAATTTGTAAAAGTTTTCAATGCTATTGGTAGTATTTGATTTTTACAGATGATAAATCTTTGTACAAAACACATCTATTTCAAAATAAATGTGTACCTTTGCAGTCGCAAAGACTGTGTAATTATAAAAAAGCTATTCTGTGTGTTACTAATAACATTACTTGTCAAAGAACTCTTTTTTACTCATGGCATAAATATATGCAAGATTGAGTCTGAATTTTGTTGAGTGGGTTAATGATGTTGTTTGTAATAGAGTTTGCTTGATATTGTGGCGTATGTAGTGTTTAAATTAGCAGATATAAGCACTCAAATGTGTCTGGGTTATAATGGTAAATATCAAGTTTTTTCTCTTTGTGATTTTTCTATTGGTATATTACATAAAATGTTGTATCTTTGTAGATTTATAAGTAGCATGCAATGGCAACGTATTACATTTAAAATTAAATAGTAGGACTTTGTGTAATATTGTTTTGCCCGGGTTGTTTTGTATTCAAAAATGCCAAACACAGTGCTTACTTTGATAAAATTACGGCGGATGTTATTAAAATATTTCGCCGGCTGTAAATAAAAATGATTATGAACATTTGTTCTTTAAAGATATGAATGAGAATTTAGATGCTACAGGTAAAAGCCAATCAAAGAGCGACCGCGAGATAGAACGTGCTTTGCGACCTTCGCATTTCGACAGTTTTGCGGGGCAGGCACAGGTGCTTGATAATTTGAAGATATTTGTTCAGGCAGCCCGTGAGCGCAACGAGCCTTTGGATCATTTGTTACTACATGGCCCTCCGGGCTTGGGAAAAACCACGTTGTCGCACATAGTGGCCAATGAATTGGGAGTGAATATGAAGATGACTTCGGGTCCGGTGCTCGACAAGCCCGGCGAGTTGGCAGGTATACTTACCAATTTGGAACCCAACGATGTGTTGTTCATAGATGAAATACATCGTCTTTCGCCCATAGTGGAGGAATACCTTTATTCGGCCATGGAAGATTATAAGATAGATATAATGATAGAATCCGGTCCCAGTGCTCGCAGTGTGCAGATATCTTTAAACCCGTTTACTCTTATAGGAGCCACCACTCGTTCGGGTTTGCTTACCGCTCCATTGCGTTCGCGTTTTGGTATAACGTCGCGTTTGCAATACTATGATGTGGATACCATGGCTCAGATTATCAATCGTTCGGCAGGTCTTTTGGATGTGCCTATTACAAGCGAGTCGGCATTCGAGATTGCACGTCGCAGTCGCGGAACACCTCGTATTGCCAATCTTTTGCTACGTAGGGTTAGAGACTTTGCTCAGGTGAAAGGTGCCGGGATGATAACATTGGAAATAGCACAATATGCTTTGTCGGCCTTGAATGTGGATAAACATGGTTTAGACGAAATGGACAATAGAATATTGGAGGTTATAATAGAAAAATTCAAAGGCGGTCCGGTGGGTATATCCACCATAGCCACAGCTGTGGGAGAGGATGCCGGAACGATAGAAGAGGTGTATGAACCTTTTTTGATACAGGAAGGTTATTTGATGCGTACTCCTCGCGGAAGAGAGGTTACTCCATTGGCATATCAGCATTTGGGAAAATTTAAAGCCTCGGGTGGACAACAAGAATTATTTTGATTATTGACATAGAAAAACATAACAATAGATGAGAACACTGATAAAAAATATAAAAGAACTTGTACAAGTAGAAGAAACACCACGCCTAAAAGTGTGTGGAAAAGATATGGCATCGATAAATACAATAAAGAATGCTTATCTTATTATAGATGACGATAAAATATCGTCGTTTGGAACAATGGATAGTTTGCAAGAACAAACATTTGATAAAGAAATAGATGCTACAGGACGTATGGTATTTCCATCGTTTTGCGATTCGCACACTCATTTGATATATGCCGGAAGCAGAGAAATAGAATATATCGACAAGATAAAAGGACTATCATACGAAGAGATAGCACAACGCGGTGGCGGTATATTAAACTCGGCAAAACGTCTACAACAAGCTTCGGAAGAAGAATTATACAATGATGCTATGCAACGTTTGAACGAGATAATAGCCTATGGTACAGGTGCTGTAGAGATAAAAAGTGGCTATGGTTTGACTACCGAAGCCGAAATGAAGATGTTGAGAGTTATACGTCGTCTTAAAGAAAATTCGCCGCTTACCATAAAGTCAACATTGCTTGGTGCACATGGTGTGCCTATGGAATATCGTGGTCGACAAGGCGAGTTTGTGGATGTGGTAATAAATGAGATGATACCACAAGCTGCTGCTGAAGGATTGGCTGATTATATAGATGTATTTTGCGATAAGGGATTCTTCACCGTCGAAGAAACAGCACGTATGCTCGAAGCCGGAGCCAAATATGGTATGCGACCAAAGATACATGCCAACGAGATGGCTTGTTCGGGAGGTGTGCAAGTGGGAGTGAAATACAATGCTCTTTCGTGCGACCATTTGGAATTTGTTGAAGATGCCGAAATAGAAGCTTTCTTGAATTCGGAATGTATGCCTACGGTATTGCCCGGAGCAGCATTTTTCTTGAATATGCAATTGTCGCCGGTGCGTAAGATGATGAATGCCGGATTGCCGGTAGCTATGGCCAGCGATTTTAATCCCGGATCGTCGCCATCGGGAAATATGCAACTTATAATGTCGTTTGCATGTGTTAATTATCGTATGACACCCGAAGAAGCCATAAATGCCACAACCATAAACAGTGGTTATGCTATGGGAGTTAGCGATATACTTGGAAGTATAGCAGTTGGCAAAAAAGCCAATCTTTATATTACCAAACCTATTCCATCGTATGAATATATGCCATACTCGTATGGAAACAATAAGGTGGAAACCGTTGTTTTAAATGGAAAAGTAATATAAATACCTATTAATACAATGACTCAGTACCGAAACACGAAGAAAATACATAGAATAGTCGATATATTTATGTCGGTGTTATTATTTTGTATCGTTGTTTCGGTACAAGGTCAAAATCAATATAACGACAAACCTCGGCGACCTACCGTGGGGCTTGTGCTCAGCGGTGGTGGTGCCAAGGGTGTGGCTCATATAGGAGCTATAAGGGCATTGGAGGAAGCCGGTATACCAATCGATTATATAACGGGAACTTCTGCCGGCGCCATAGTAGGCGGTTTATATGCTTCGGGCTACACTACGGAACAAATGGAGAAAATATTTCTTTCCGAAGACTTTGTGGATTGGATAAACGGGCGTATAGATGAAGTGTATTCTTATGCATTCAAAAAAGAAAATCCCAATCCCAAATGGTTGGAGGTGAATATGGATGTTGATAAAAAAGGTATACATTTAAACATGCCTTCGAGTTTGGTGTCGCCTGTTTTGATAGACTTTGCTTTTATGGAGATATTTGCCGGTGCTTCGGCAGTGTCGAGGGGTAATTTTGATAGTTTGTTTGTGCCATTTAGATGTGTGGCGGCTGATATTAACAAGCGTAAACCTTTTTATTTTTCGAGTGGCGATTTGGGGCTTGCTATCAGAGCATCGATGACTTTTCCTTTTTATTTTAATCCTATTACGTACGATTCTGTTTTGTATTTTGATGGTGGGCTATACGACAATTTTCCTATACAGAAAATGAAAGACGATTTTTCGCCCGACATAATAATAGGAATAAAAGCCTCAGGCGAATTTCCCGAAGCCAAGGATGGTAATTTGGTGAGTTTTATTCAGCGCATGGTTACCATCGAAACAAAGTATACATTGGATAGCAATACAAAAGGAATTATAATCGAACCAAAGGTGCCACCATTGAACGTTATAGATTTCAGCAACACATTAGAGGTAATACAGATAGGCTACGATGAGGTTAAAAACAATTTAGACACCATAAAAGCCATGATACCGCAAAAGGTTTTGCCCGAGGAGGTGGTCGAAAGAAGACTAGAATTTCTTTCGAAACAACCTTTGATGATTATCGATTCGGTATACGTGAGTGGAGTGAATAAGTCGCAACAAAATTATGTAAAACATCTGTTGTCGATGAAAGATAAGAATTTGTATACAATGAATTATATGCGAGCTTCTTATCTTCGACTGTTTTCGGACAACAATATAAGTTCGGTGCATCCTACCATAAATTTTGATACTGTAAGCGGTAATTATAATGTGAAGTTGAAAGTAAAGATGAAAGATGCTTTCAGTGCAGCTATTGGTGGTAATATATCATTTGGTTCGCCGAGTCAGATTTTTACTCATTTGGATTATAGACATACGGGCTATTTGAGTACACTTGTTGCTTCTGATATTTATATAGGAAGGTTTTATAATTCTGTCAATCCCTATATTCGTGTCGATTACCCTACTCGTATACCTTTTTACACACAGGTGGAATATGTATTCAATGGGTGGAATTATTACGAGTCGTCGGTATTTTCGTTGGATGTGGAACAACCTATATATTTAAAACAACGAGAGCATTATTTTGCGGGTAGTGTGGGACTTCCTTTGGGACAATATTCAAAACTATCGCTCAAAATGTCGCAAAATTTCGAACATAGCCGATACTTTCAAGACTTTATGCATATAAACTTTAACGATACTTCGGATTATACATCGTTTAAACCATTTACTGCATCTGTGTCTTACGAACGAAATTATTTGAACTATTGGCAGTATCCGACAAGTGGAATGCATGTTCTTGTTAATGCTGCTTTTGTGTCGGGAAAAGAACGGTTTAGTAATAATGGCTTATCGCCGCAAATTACAAAAAGTCACGAATGGATACAGATTCAAGCAAAGTATAATCAATATTTTAAGTTGGCTGAAAAATATTCGTTAGGGGTATCGTTCGATGGATTTTATACTTTGGGCTTTAATAGCTTGTTGTTTTCTAATTATCTGGCTACATTGTTGCATGCTCATAATTATGCACCAATATTGGAGTTGTCGCAAAACTTTATACAAGAATATCGTTCGTTTGAATATATGTCGGTGGGTGTACAAAATGTTTATCAGATAAACAAAAAGGTGCATCTGCGTGGAGAATGTTATATATATCAGCCGATAAGAGAGATATGTAGAGATGAATTTAATAATGCATACTTTGGACCATACTTCGATAAAAGATATTTGTTGGCATCGGCAGGTATTGTATATCATGCTCCGATAGGGCCGATAAGTTTGATGTTAAACTATCGTCAAGAGG
Source organism: Bacteroidales bacterium (assembly GCA_017555745.1). Lineage (GTDB taxonomy): Bacteria > Bacteroidota > Bacteroidia > Bacteroidales > P3 > HGM05376. Next base: position 18,849 of record JAFZFU010000050.1, on the reverse strand, counting down.
GCCGCAACGAAAAACGACAGATATTTTCGGTAGTTGGTACTGTAGGGTTTACATTATATAATAAAAGAGTAACCGAACATTAAAAAAGATATGATTAAGATAGAACAGATATATAAATCGTATGGCAATGTTCAAGTATTGAACGGAATCGACCTTGCTGTGGATAGGGGAGAGATAATTTCGATAGTGGGGGCTTCGGGAGCCGGCAAAACTACATTGCTACAAATTATAGGCACATTGGAAAAACCTGATAGCGGTTCTGTGTTGATTAATGGCGTTGATGTAAATGCATTAAACGAGCGTAGTTTGTCGCAGTTTCGTAATTCCAATATCGGTTTTGTATTTCAGTTTCACCACTTATTGCCGGAGTTTACTGCATGGGAAAATATTCTTATTCCGGCAATGATAAAGGGAACGGCTAAAGATGAGATGGAAGAGCGTGCCAATCAGTTGATGAAGTTTTTAAAAATAGATCATCGTCGTGGTCATAAGCCATCAGAATTGTCGGGAGGCGAGCAGCAGCGTGTTGCTGTGGCGCGGGCATTAATCAACAATCCGGCAGTGGTGTTGGCCGATGAGCCATCGGGAAACCTCGATAGTATAAATGCAAGAGAGTTGCACCGATTGTTTTTCGATTTGAGAGAACAATATAATCAAACATTTATAATAGTAACACATAACGAAGAATTTGCCGAAATGGCAGATCGTAAAATAATAATGATAGATGGAAAAAACATGGAATAATAAGAATGCCGGCAAAACTAACGAAATGACTGTGTATGGCATACGTCCGGTAATGGAGGCAATAAAATCGGGCAAAGAAATAGATAAGATATTGTTGCAAAACAATATCTCGGGACCACTGATTAGCGAGTTGCGTGGAATGATAAAAGAATATAATATTCATTTTCAGTTTGTGCCAATCGAAAAACTTAATCGTACAACCCGAAATGGCAATCATCAGGGGGTTGTGGCTATTATTTCGCCAATCAACTATTTTTCGATAATGGATATAATACCCACCACTATTGCCGAAGGTAAGGTGCCGTTTGTTGTAATGTTGGACAAGGTTACAGATATTAGAAACTTAGGAGCTATAGCTCGTACTGCAGAGTGTGCCGGAGTAGATGCAATAGTGATACCTGCACATGGTAGCGCTGCAATAAACGATGATGCAATTAAATCGTCGTCGGGGGCTTTGCTTAGAATACCTATCTGTAGAGAAGATAATTTGAAAACGGTAATAAACTTTGCCAAACAATCGGGATTGCAGATATGTGCGGCAACAGAAAAAAGCAGTATACCATATACCACCGTGGATTATACATTGCCAACACTTTTAATAATGGGCGCCGAAAATAGCGGTGTATCCAACGAATACCTTAAAATAAGTAATGTAAAAGCCAAATTGCCTATGCTTGGACAGGTAGAATCGCTAAATGTAAGTGTGGCTGCAGGTATATTTATGTACGAAGTGTTGCGACAACGAGGCATACAATAAAATTTTAGAACAAAAAAACATCATGTAAATATTAAACACAATGAATAAGATAGCAAAAATACTCACCATGTCGATAGGTTTATTTACTATGGTGGCGTGCAATAATGAAGCACATTTTATAACAGATAAAGAGTATCGCAACCAGGTAGAAAGCGATTATGCCGATCGCATACTTACTCAGGAGCGTAGAGCCGAATTGGATAAGATAATAAATGATCCCAATATAGCATTGGAACAAAAAGAGGCATTAAAGTTTTTGTATGCTTATATGCCTTTGAGTGATATTGCCGACTATTCGGCTGATTTCTTTTTGGATCAAGTAAATGGCGCTTTTAGAGCTCGCGACACTTTCGCTTGGGGAAAAACAATTCCAGAAGATATATTTCGCCATTTTGTATTGGTATATCGTGTAAACAACGAGAACCTTGATTCGGCTCGAAATGTATTTTTCAACGAGTTGAAAGATCGTATAAAAGATATGAATATGTACGATGCTGCATTGGAAGTTAACCATTGGTGTCACGAAAAAGTTACTTATCGTCCTTCTTGTTCGAGAACATCAGCACCATTGGCAACTATGAGAACATCACTTGGTCGTTGTGGCGAAGAAAGCACATTCACTGTTACTGCTATGCGTTCGGTGGGTATTCCTGCACGCCAATGTTATACTCCGCGTTGGGCTCATACCGACGATAACCATGCCTGGGTAGAAGTGTGGGTAGACGGAAAATGGTATTATCTTGGTGCTTGCGAACCGGATGCCAAACTGAATATGGGATGGTTTTCTATTCCTGCTACTCGCTGTATGATGGTACATTCAAACGCATTCGGAAAATTCAAAGGCAAAGAAGAGGTTAATTATCAAACCAATCTTTTCTCGAAAATAAATATGCTTTCGAACTATAGCGATACTAAAAAAATCGAAATTACTGTAGTGGATAACAACAATCAGCCTATAGAAAATGCTGATGTGAAGTTTAAATTGTACAACTATGCAGAGTATTACCCTATAGCATCGAGAAAGACTGATAAAAATGGTAAAGCTTCGCTTACCACCGGATTGGGCGATTTGTTGATTTGGGCTAGTAATGGCGATGCATACAATTATGCAAAAATAGATGTTAGAACAGAGTCTGCTATTACTATCGCTACTACGCGAGTGGCAGGTAAAGACACTGTAGAATTTTTCGATATATGTCCTCCAAAAGAAGGTAGAGTATCTGTAGAAGTTACAGAAGAAGAAACCGCTAAAAATAATGCACGTTTACACTACGAAGATAGTGTAAGAAACGCTTATACCAACACATTCCCAAAACAAGACGATGTAAAAAGCATTGTAAACGAAAATCTTAACCAACAACAAGTATGGGAAATAGTATCTAAAAGCGAAGGTAATTACAAAGAAATAATAGCTTTTATTCAAAATGAGCAATTGATAGCAAAAAATCCTAATTTCCCATTATACGATTTCATGAAAGCACTTTCGGAAAAAGATTTGAGAGATTGCGAATCGGCTACATTGGAAAACTTTATAATACCATATAATCCACAAAGCACCTACTCGTTCGAAGTATACAAAAAAGGTATAATGCCGGCACGTATATCTAACGAATTGATACGTCCATATCACAACTATTTGAAAGAAAATCTTAAAATAGAAGAACCAACACCATTGAAAGTTCGTAGTTGGATATTGGAAAACATAACCATCGACGATGATGGTAACTATTATAATTGTCCTATTTCGGCCAAAGGTGTGTTCGAATTAAGATATTCCGACAAACATTCGCGTAATATATTCTTTGTGGCAGCTTGTCGCAGTTTGAATATTCCTGCATATTTGGATAACGCTACTAACCAATTGTTCGCTTATTCTGATGGTGAATGGAAAACATATTCGTTTGAAGAAGAAAAACCAAAGACCGAAACAGGTACATTGGTACTTAACTATACCGACGATACCGAGATAGAACCTCAATATTGGATACATTATACCATAGCTAAATTTGAGAATGGCGATTTTGTAACTTTCGACTACGAAAATGATCCTCGCGTGGCTAAATTCCCTATAACTTTGGATTTGGAACCGGGATACTATATGTTGTCTACCGGAAATCGTTATAGCGACGGAACCACATTAAGCAAGTTGGTGTTTTTCAATATCGAAGCAGGTAAAATCGTTACTAAACCTATAGAACTTAGAGCATTAGTGCCTCGAAAAGATGTGCATGGAAAGGTATCGTTGTCGATGGATGTGCCATGGAAAGAAAATGCTACTATCCAAGATTTTGTTGCAACCAAAGATTTAGTGCTTTGTTTTATCGACCCCAATAGAGAACCTACTCGACATTTGATAAACGATTTGTCGTTGTTTAAATCACAATTTAATGAATGGAATGGTACAATGGTGTTTTTAGTACCATCGAGCAGAATGACAAAAGATTTTAATGCCGAAAAGTTGGCCGCAAAATTACCAAAAAGCGCTATTATATTGGAAGATAAGGATAACGAATGGATGGATAAGGTGTTGAAAGATGCCGACCAATATTTCCGCGACAACTATCCATTGGTATTAATAATCAATAAAGATGGTAATATTATCTTCAAAACTGAAGGATACAGAATAGGTACAGGCGAGTTAATATACAAAAGCTTGGAAAGATAGTATTAAATCTTTCTTATTTTGAAAATCTCATATTTGAAGATGGTAATAAACGAATGCTTGAAGTTTAAATTTTCCTCGCGATGTAGATGATTTTTCCTCGTGATATGAGTAGATTTTCCTCGCGAGGAAAATCTACTTGCATCGTGTGGGAGAATTTGGTGTCTAGTTTGGATGACTCCAAACGTTTCCATTCAGGCATCAATCCGACTACAAATTAGAACTAAATTATAGACAATAAATTGCATAAAAAAATGAACGAAAAAGCATCAAAAAATGTATTTTTCGCCATTTTGAAGATGTTAATTGAAAAAAAATATTTAGCAAAACCCGAATCAATGTCTATTTAATAGTCTTATATTCAGTGTTATATATAAAATTGGGAATTGCGTCCTCATTTCTAAGAAATATTGAATATATGATGTTGAAAATAAGATTGTTGATAGAAAAAGTGATAGATTTTTTGTTAAAAAGTCGTGCAGAAAGGAAAAAAAATTGTTTCTTTGCATTTGCAAATATTAATATAGGATTAGTATGACTAGACAAGATTTGGAGAATAAAATAATTGAACTCGTAGCAGATAAATTGGGCATAAGTAATAGCGAAATAACCATGGAAGCAGATTTTCGCAGAGATTTGTCGGCCGATTCGCTAGATGTAAGTGAATTAATAATGAGTTTAGAAAATGAATTCTCAATCAGAGTGCCTGAATCGGATATGGTAAACTTGAAAACGGTTGGGAATGTAGTTGATTATATCGAAAAAGTAATCAACCTATAGAATGTATCTATAATAAGATATGTCATACAGATTTAATCCAAGTAAAAAACAAAAATAGATAAAGAAATGAAGAACACTTTACCAAGAGTTGTTATAACAGGATTAGGGTGTATAACCCCTATTGGAAATGACGTTAATGCATATTGGGATGCATTAATAAAAGGCACAAGTGGAGCGGGTTTAATTACTCGTTTTGATGCTTCGCAACACAAGACAAAATTTGCTTGTGAAGTAAAAGATTATAAACCCGAAAATTTCTTTGACCGTAAGGAGGCAAGAAAACTTGATTTATATACACAATTCGGTTTGATAGCTGCACAGCAAGCTATGGAAGATTCCGGATTGAATGTAGAAGAATTGGATAAATTCAAAGCCGGTGTTATTTGGGCATCGGGTATTGGAGGTATAGCTACTTTCGAAGATGAGTGTAACTCGTTTGTAAAAGGTAATTATATTCCACGTTTCAGTCCATTCTTTATTCCTAAAATGATTGCTGATATGTGTGCCGGTCAGATATCGATGAAATATGGTTTTTGTGGACCAAACTTTGCCACAGTATCAGCATGTGCATCGTCGTCGCACGCTATTAGCGATGCATTCAACATGATACGTTTAGGTAAAGCCGATGTAATGATAACCGGAGGTTCTGAAGCTTCGGTATGTGCTGCCGGTGTAGGTGGTTTCAACTCAATGCAGGCTCTTTCTACTCGCAACGACGATTTCACTACTGCTTCTCGTCCTTTTGATAAAGACAGAGATGGTTTCGTTATAGGCGAAGGTGGTGCAGGATTGGTATTGGAAAACTACGAACATGCAAAGGCTCGCGGTGCTAAAATATATGCTGAAATAATAGGTTGCGGTCTTACTGCTGATGCATATCATATAACAGCTCCTCATCCTGAAGGATTGGGTGCTAAGATGGCTATGCAGTTCGCTTTGGAAGAAGGCGGAGTACAATTGACAGATGTTGATCATATCAACACTCATGGTACCTCTACTCCTATAGGCGATATAGCCGAGCCAAAAGCTATAGTTTCGTTGTTTGGCGATCATGCAAAAAATATCAGTATTAACTCTACTAAGTCAATGACAGGACACTTATTAGGTGCTGCAGGTGCTGTAGAGGCTATTGCTACTGTGTTGGCTGTTAAAAATGATATTGTTCCACCAACTATCAACCACTTTACTGACGATCCTAATGTTCCGGATTTGGATTACACATTCGGTGCTGCTAAGAATCGTACTATAAATGTCGCTCTTAGCAATACATTTGGTTTCGGTGGACACAACGCTTGTATGGCTATAAAGAAGTATAACGAATAGTATGTGCTCTTTTTGTAAAGAGATATTATAAATATATTGAATATGAGTAAAATCAGAGCTGCTATAACAGCAGTAGAAGGTTATCTGCCAGACTATGTTCTTACCAACGAGGAGTTGAGTCAGATGATGGATACATCAGACGAATGGATAATGACTCGTATAGGTATCAGAGAACGTCGTATGTTGAAAGAAGAGGGAAAAGCCACTTCTGATATGGCGGCCATAGCGGTACAAAACCTTCTTGAAAAAAATAATATAGACCCTAAAGATATTGATGGCGTCATATGTTGTACTGTAACTCCCGATATGCATTTCCCGGCCACTGCAAGCATAGTAGCCGACAAATGTAATATACGTGGCGGTATGAGTATGGATATGAATGTTGGATGTTCGGGATTTATTTATGGACTCAAAACAGCATCGTTGTACATCGAATCCGGATTTTGCAAGAAGTTATTGCTTATAGGTGCCGAAAAGATGACATCGGCAATAGACTACCAAGACCGTGCCACTGCTCCTATATTTGGCGATGGCGCAGCAGTAGTGCTTCTTGAGCCTACCGAAGAAGAAGTAGGAGTGATGGATGCTATACTTTGCAGCGATGGTGTGGGGCGTAAACATTTGCACATGAAAGCCGGTGGATCGCTAAAACCTCCTTCACACGAAACTGTTGACGCTCGTGAACACTTCGTATACCAAGAAGGACAAGCCGTGTTTAAATGGGCAGTGTCGAAAATGGCCGATGTGTCGGAAGAGATAATGAAACGCAATGGTTTGGATGCCGATTCGATAGCTTATCTGTTGCCACATCAAGCCAATATTCGAATAATAAATGCTGTGGGTCATCGTATGAATTTACCTGAAGACAAAGTTTTGGTAAATATCGAGAAATATGGTAATACTACTTCGGCCACTATTCCGTTGCTGATGTGGGAAAACCAACATAGATTGAAAAAAGGCGATAACCTAATACTTACATCCTTTGGCGCCGGTTTTTCGTGGGGCGCCATATATGTTAAGTGGGCTATATAATAAACTAAATTTCCCAAGAGCGAGGACTGCTGAAATCTTTGTTCTTGGGAATATATATAATTACAATAACTGACAAAATAGACAGAATATGAGTTATAAAATTGTAGTATTGGCAAAACAAGTTCCCGACACTCGTAATGTGGGAAAGGATGCCATGAAAGCCGATGGTACTGTTAATAGAGCAGCGCTTCCGGCAATTTTTAACCCCGAAGATTTGAATGCCTTGGAAATGGCATTATCAATAAAAGACCAATTAAAAGATGCTACTGTAACAGTGATTACAATGGGACCATCTCGTGCAGCTGATATAATAAGAGAATCTATTTATCGTGGCGCCGATGATGGTTATTTAGTTTCGGGTCGTGCTTTTGCAGGTTCCGACACCTTGGCTACTTCGTATGCCATATCGATGGCTGTACGTAAGTTGGGTAAAGTTGACTTGGTACTTTCGGGCCGTCAGGCTATTGATGGCGATACTGCCCAAGTAGGTCCTCAAGTGGCTGAAAAATTGGAAATGCCTCAAATTACATATGCCGAAGAGATAGTTAAAGTATCGGCAGATTCAATACAAATCAAACGTCGTTTGGAACGCGGTGTTGAAGTTGTTGAAGCTCCATTTCCTGTACTTATTACCGTTCACGGCTCGGCACCGGCTTGCCGTTTCCGTCATGCAAAACGTGTGATGAAATACAAGAATGCTTGCACTCCATCTGAACAACAAGAACGTGGACAAGACTATTCTGATATCTGGAACCAAAAACCTTATTTGAAAATAGAAGAGTGGACTGCCGAAGACTTGAACCCTGATATGAATCGTTTGGGTATGTCTGGTTCTCCTACAAAGGTTAAGAATATCGAAAATGTAGTATTGGCTCAAAAAGAAAGTGTAGTTCTTTCTGACAAGGAAGAGGACATAAACGGCTTAATGAAAGAATTGATAGCTACTCACATTATCGGATAAGATAGTGTTGTAGTCTAAGCCTATGTTTCTCGTATAATAAACTAAAGTAAATAACATCAAAGAATAATAACAATGAATAATATATTTGTTTATTGCGAAATTACCGAAGAAGGTACTATTGCTGATGTAAGTTTGGAATTATGTTCCAAAGCCCGTAAGCTTGCCGACCGTCTACAAACTAAGTTGGAAGCCATAGTTATTGGAAGCAACCTTACTAACGTTGAAGCTCAATTATATCCTTACGGTGTTGATATTATCAATGTGGCCGATGATGCTCGTTTATTCCCATACAGCACATTGCCTCATTTCGACATTGTAACCAATCTTTTTAAAGAAAAAAATCCTGAAATAGCCTTGTTTGGTGCTACTTCTGTAGGTCGCGACTTGGCACCACGCGTGTCATCGTATTTGCGTTGTGGTCTTACCGCCGACTGTACAAGTCTTGAAATAGGCGACCACAGCGATGCAAAAGCCGGTAAGGAATATCATGATTTATTGTATCAAATACGTCCTGCATTCGGTGGTAATATTATTGCTACTATCGTAAACCCCGAAACTCGTCCACAAATGGCCACAGTGCGCGAAGGTGTGATGAAGAAGGAAGTATACGATACCAACCACAAAGGTGTGGTAAACAAACTTGATGTATCGAAATATGTTACCGATAGCGACTTCTGTGTTAAGATAATAGAACGTCATATCGAAGAACAAAAGATAAATATCAAAAATGCACAAATCATCGTAGCCGGAGGTTATGGTGTGGGATCGAAAGAAAACTTTAAATTGTTACACGAATTGGCAACCATTATAGGTGGTGAGGTTGGTGCTACACGTGCTGCCGTTGATGCCGGATTTACCGAAGGTGAACGCCAAATTGGTCAAACAGGGGTAACAGTACGTCCAAAATTATATATTGCTTGCGGTATCAGTGGTGCCGTTCAGCATCGTGCCGGTATGGATCAATCGGCTAAGATTATCAGTATCAATACCGATCCCAAAGCACCTATCAATAGCATTGCCGACTATACTATAATAGGCGATGTATGCGATGTGTTGCCCAAAATGATAAAGACTTACAAAGCTAATACCAAGTAATTAGGTATAGTTATTGTATTATCACTCAATTAAAAACTGAAGATTATGAGCAATTTTTATACAGACAATGAGTCATTGAAGTTTTATCTTAACCATCCTGTGATGGAAAAGATAGTAGCGTTGAAAGAACGCGACTATGCCGAAAAGAATGTCTATCCCGATGCACCGGCTGACTACGAAGATGCTTTGGATAACTATGACAAGGTAATGGAGATAGTAGGTGAGATATCGGGCGAAGTGCTTGCCACTAACGCTGAAAGCGTAGACCACGAAGGTCCTAAAGTGGTAAACAACGAGATTGTATATGCTCGTGGTACTCAACAAAACCACGAAGCGTTGCGTGATGCCGGTTTGTATGGTATGTCGTTGCCTCGCAAATACGATGGTCTTAACTTCCCTTATATTCCTTATGTGATGGCAGCCGAAATAGTGTCGCGTGCCGATGCCGGATTTGCCAACATTTGGGGCTTACAAGATTGTGCCGAAACTATCAACGAGTTTGCCACAGAAGAGATAAAAGCAGAGTTCTTGCCTCGTATCAATGCCGGCGCTACTTGTTCGATGGACCTTACCGAACCTGATGCAGGTTCCGATTTGCAGTCAGTACGCCTTAAAGCTACTTTCGATGAAAAAGCCAACTGCTGGCGCTTGAACGGTGTAAAACGCTTTATTACCAATGGCGATGCCGATATTAAACTTGTATTGGCTCGTTCCGAAGAAGGTACTACCGATGGTCGTGGTTTGTCGTATTTCGTTTATGATCGTCGCGATAACGCTGTTACCGTTCGTCGTATCGAAAACAAATTAGGTATCAAAGGCTCGCCAACAGCCGAACTAGTATTCAACAATGCTCCTGCAAAACTTGTGGGTGATCGTAAATTGGGTCTTATCAAATATGTGATGAGCTTAATGAATGGTGCTCGTTTGGGTGTAGGTGCTCAAAGTGTGGGGTTGGCCGAAGCTGCTTACCGCGAAGCTTATCAATATGCTCAAGAACGCGAACAATTTGGAAAGGCTATCATCAATTTCCCACAAGTGTATGAAATGCTAAACAATATGCGAGCTAAGACCGATGCTATACGTACATTGCTTTACGAAACAGCTCGTTTTGTAGATGTATATAAAGCTTACGAAGCCATAGCTCGCGAACGCAGCCTTACTGCCGAAGAACGTACCGATCTTAAATATCATCAACGTAATGCCGATATATTTACTCCTATGCTTAAACTTTTCTCGAGCGAATATGCCAACCAAGTGGCTTATGACTCGATTCAAGTGCATGGTGGTTCGGGATTTATGAAGGAATATGCTTGCGAACGTTTGTATCGCGATGCTCGTATCCTTACCATTTATGAAGGTACTTCGCAACTTCAAGTAGTGGCAGCTATACGTGGTATAGGTAATGGTAGCTATTTAAAACGTATCGAAGAATATGATGCAATGCCTTTGAAGCCGGAATTTGAAGGACTAAGAAGCAAATTGCGCGCTATGACCGAAGAATACAAGAAGATATTCGAAGTTGTTTCGGCTTATGGCTCTACAAGCGAAATGTATGACTTCCACGCTCGCCGTATGGTAGAAAGCATGGGATACATAGTAATGGGATATCTATTGCTACAAGATGCAAATCGTTGCGACCGCTTCAAACGTTCTTGCGAAATAATGATAGCTATAGGTCAGGGCGAGATAGCCAAAAACTTGGCTTACGTTCAAAACTTTACTTCTGATATGCTTTCGGAGTATAAGATGACCACCGAAAAAGAATGTTGTTCAAACGAATAATATAGTGTTATAATTGTTTATGCGAAAAGATGTCGAAACTTCGGCATCTTTTTTTTGTCTTTGCAACAGTATTGCAACTTCATTGCAGTAGTATTGCATTGTGTGCAAATGCAATTGTAATATGGCGATGATTAATAAATCGTCTATACTGTGTGCGATACTATACTTGTGTTGCAGGTAAAAAAAACGCCCTCTAAGTGGATAACTCATCCAATTAGAGGGCGTAACCTTATTTGTTGGTACAACCGCTATAAAACGCTTTTATTTGCGATTGATATGTGATTCCAAGAAAGTTTTTTCGGCCATGTAAGAGCTACGTACCAATGGACCTGCTTCTACATTGTCGAAACCTAATTCCATACCTATTTGCTTGTATTCGGCAAATTGTTCGGGGGTAACATATTCTACTATATCCAAGTTTTGTGGTGTAGGTTGTAGATATTGTCCTATAGTGAATAGTCTGCAACCTGCTACACGAAGGTCCTTCATAACTTGGATTACTTCTTCTTTGGTTTCGCCTAAGCCCACCATTATACCGCTTTTGGTTATAAAACCTTTGTCGGCGGCATATTTCAAAGCGTCGAGGCTTACATCGTATTTGGCACGACTGCGTACTTGATTCGACAAGCGTTCCACTGTTTCCATATTGTGGCCATACACATCGGGTTGGCTTTCCAACACTATGTCTATCCATTCTTTGTTGGCATCAAAGTCGGGTACCAATATTTCTATTATGGTATTGGGGTTTTGGTTGCGTATTTCGGTTATTGTATCGGCCCAATGTTTTGCACCTTTGTCGGGCATATCGTCGCGGTCTACCGATGTTATCACACAGTGTTTAAGTTTCATCAAATTTACGCTTTCGGCCACGCGTTTAGGTTCGTTAGGATCTGCAGGTAGTGGTTTGCCTGTCATTGTGGCACAAAATTTACAGCTGCGTGTACATATTTCGCCAAGTATCATAAAGGTGGCTGTTCCCTTGCTCCAGCATTCGCCAATGTTGGGACATTTGCCGCTACTGCAAATAGTGTGTAAGTGATGTTGTTCTACTATCTTTTTGGTTTGTGGATAGTTTTCGCCTCCACCTAGTTTTATTTTCAACCAATCCGGTTTACGTCGTATTTCCATTGTATATTTTATTTCTTATTATTTTTATTCTTGTCTATATTTCGTGTCAGCTGTGTGTATTTTATTCTATCCATAGCTGTGTTTTTTCTTATCTTTCTAAATGTTGGCTCGTCTATAGTGCCGATATTTTCCAACTGTTTTATCCTTTCGTCGGATATTTCTATCTTGGCTTGGGGGTGTGCGTTGTGTGGACATGCCTTTTGACAAATGTCGCATCCAAACACATATCCGCCCAAGTTTATATCTGCCGGCAACTGTTCGGCTTTGTTCTCTATGGTGTGGTAGGCTATGCATCTGTTGGCATTTATACCACTGTCGGTAATGGCTCCGTTGGGGCATGAGTCTATACATTTTGTGCACTCGCCGCAGCGGATGTTCATGGGGGTGTCGTATTCTGTCTTTATGTTGCACACCAATTCCCCTATGTTTAGCCATGTGCCTAATTTAGTGTTTATAAGCAGGGTATGTTTCCCTATCCATCCCAAGCCACAGCGTTGTGCCCATATTTTGTCGCTTATGGGAGCAGTATCCACATACGCATTAGCCTTAAACGTAGGATAGTCGGTTTGTATTGTGTTTATAAGGCAAAATAACATTGTTTTTATTTTCTTGTGGTAGTCTTCGGTGTAGGCATACTGCGCCACAAAGGGTGGCCGACTTATTTGTTGTGAGGGTTTGTAGCCTACTACCACGCTGATAACCGATTCTGCTTCGGGAAGTAGTAATTTAGGGTTTGCTCGTTTATCTGTGTTTTGTTCCATATAGTGCATATTCGCATTGTATCCAAGCGACAGCCAACGCGAGTAGTGTTCCGAAAAACTGTGTAATTGCTCTGCTTGTGCAATGCCACAATCATCGAAACCTGCCTCTTTGGCTTTTTCTTTGATATATGATGCCGGTATGTACAACGAGGTGTTCATCTACAAAACAATGTTTTTATATCGTTTACAATTCAAAGAGTTTAATTAAATTGCTGTTTAGGTTGTGTTCGTTCGATAAGGTGTCCAACGGAGTTGTTAAATCCCTTTTAGCGTAGTTTTTAAGCAGATAAGGCTTTTCGCTTGCGCTGTAGTGGCGTTCCATAGTCATTGCCAAGGCTGTGTTCACCTCGTCGATGGTGCCTACACATTCAAAGGGTTTGGTGTTTTGCAATCCCGTAAGCTGGTCGAAGTAGAGTTGTAGCGAGGCGTCGTCGAGCATTGCTTTGCCGAATATTCCGTTAAGCACTTCGGGTTTGATAAATGGCGATAGTATGATGTATGCAAACAAGCATTTGGGGCAGTTGCCACACCATATATCTGTTTTGCTTCCTACATTGCAACTCTTAAACACGTCGAAATATTTCTCGTTTTTGGCAAAAAACATAGCTATCTGTAATTCGCTAAGAGGGCGTAGGAAACTAAAGTAGTTAATATCGTCGGTAATGTAATCGGCTACGTATTTGCGGAAATCGTTTTCAAATTCTAAACTTTTCGAGTATTGGTGGTTTACGTTTGTACCCACTATTGTGCTTTCGTTGGCGCTCGACTCGTTGGATAATGCTATATGTTTTCGGCCTGTAATGGCGGCTACAAGTAGCGAATGGAATGCCAACATGGCCGAAAACGGTGTGTGGCCGTTTAAGAATCCCTGTGCGTTAAGCTCTAATAATTTTGGGTGTATGGTGCGTTTTACTTCTATAAAGTCTGCTCTTTCGTATCCTGCTATGCGTGCACAATCGAGTGTGGCACCGCGCGGATTGATAATCATGGGGCAAATATCTTTGCCGGCTTGCGAAAGCATTTCCAAGGTTACCACAGAGTCTTTGCCTCCCCCTATGGGTACTATATAACTTTCTGTGGTGGCAAAATGTGTTTTATTTATGCTACGGTCTGTATCGGCTTTTATGTTTACAAAATCCTCATACGAGGCATCGATGCCGTTTATATAAAAGAATTCCGACAAGCCGTTGTAGTACAACTTTTGCCAAAATTTAATTTGCTCGTCGGTCAAGTGGTATGGCTTAACCACTAACAAAGGAGAGCATGTACACTTCCAATAGCTTATAAGCTCTATCATGCCGATATTGAAAACAAGCAGGTCGTATTGTTCTTTGCCCATGCCGTTCCATTTATAGAATTCTCGTTGAGGAATGCTTATGGTAGGGGCAAAGGTTATGGTATCTCCTATAGTGAACAAAAATGTTATTTTCATTCCTTCGGGAGTGATGGCGTATTCAAAAGATTCGTAGCAAAAGGTAGGGTATTGCTTACGTAGTGCGTTGTATTTTTCTATGTTCTCAATCACGGCAAATCGAATTAGTATTTAATAAAAGTAGCCAATTATATCGCTATAATTGGCTACCACATTATATATGTTTAATATTATTTAGTCAACTTGAAAGATGTTTTTCCTATTTCTTGACCATCGGCATACAAAGTAACGCGGTAAGTACCTTTAATAACGTTTACGTTGTCGTTTTTCGACCAGTTAATTATTACTTTTCTTGCGCTGCCGTCAAATTCGATGTCTTGTTTAGCAGTGTATTGCATAGGCGAGCCATCGATATCGAAGCTGAATTCTTCGGCAGTACCGTTGCACAATACGCGGTTGTTGGGTCCGGTAATGCGAGCGTATATTGTTTTTGTGCCGGGGTCAACAACGTCGTTGGCCAATATGCGGGCTTCTATTTTTACTACTTCCAATTTGTTTGAGTGTTTTGTAATTTTCAAACCTTTACCACCACATTTTTTACGCATAGCAGTAGCAGTAAGATCCGAAGTTACCAAACGTTTTGCGTTTGCTATTTTTTGTTCCAAAGTTTGGTTTTCCGAAGTCAATTTTTCGTTAGCGGCTTTAGTTTCTTCGATAGCCACTTTTATTTGTTCGTTTTCTGCTTTCAAAGCTTCGTTTTCTGCTTTCAAAGTTTCAAGTTCTTGCACGTAGTTGTCGCAAGATGTTTGCAAATCTTTTATTTGTTGTCTCAATTTCGATGCTCTGGTAGGAGTACCGGTACCGTTACTCGACATTTCGGCCAACAATCCGTTTATGCGTGCTGCTTGTGCGGCAATCACGCTGTCTTTTTCCGAGAATTGTTCTGCATACAAACTGTTTTCCGATTTTACTTTTTCGTAGTTAAGCATAATCGAGTCGAAACGAGTTTGCAATTCCATTTTTTCTTTTTCTACTTTTTCTAATTGCTCTTTTGCTTGCTGTCCCGAACAAGAAAAGAAAACGTTTGCACTAACAAAAAGAGTGCACAATAGCATCACGATTTTTTTTGTACTTCTTGTATTCATGTTTTTTTATTTGTATATTTATAATATTATTTATACCTTTGTATTTTATTTTGCAAAGATACTTTTTTTTCTATATATGACAACAAAAATGTTTATCGATTTCCTCAACCTCTTTTTCCCTCGCACATGCAGATGTTGCGGAACTGCTTTGTTGTCTTCTGAAAATCAAATTTGTATAAAATGTATTTTG
Source organism: Bacteroidales bacterium (assembly GCA_017555745.1). Classification (GTDB taxonomy): domain Bacteria; phylum Bacteroidota; class Bacteroidia; order Bacteroidales; family P3; genus HGM05376. The sequence continues at coordinate 3,117 of JAFZFU010000050.1, read as the reverse complement.
CATCTTCCCTTAACAAATTTTGTTGATTTAGTTGATAACCTTGTTGAAAAAATGTTTTGGGGAAGATGCAAAATAGAGGCTGCAACGGCTCTTTTTTATTTCCGAAAAAAGGGAAATATTCAGAAAATATTACACGAAATCAAGTATAAATCCAACATAAAACTGGCTCATAAGATGGGAAATTTATTGGGAATAGAATTAAAAAAATCTAATAGATTTGCCGATATCGATATTATTATTCCGGTGCCTCTTCATCCCAAAAAGCAACGAAAAAGAGGCTATAACCAAAGCGAAGAAATAGCCAAAGGTATGGCCGTTCATTTCAAGAGGGAGATAAATACCTCGTGTTTGATACGCCAAACCTACAATAAAACCCAAACCAAGAAGGGTAGGGTAGAGCGTTGGACCAATGTGTCGGATATATTTTCGGTGGTGGACCCCGAGGCGATAAAGGGTAAACATATACTGCTTGTCGACGATGTGCTTACCACCGGTGCCACCCTCGAGGCATGTGCCCTAAAATTGTTGGAAGTACCCTCGGTGAGGGTAAGTATAGCGGCGCTGAGCGTGGTGTCCGATTAAAAACAGAAATAATTAACACTAAAACAATAAATAACATGAAAAAACTGACAACCGTTTTATTAAGTTCGCTACTGCTGTTCCTGGTGGGATGTGGTGGCAAAAACACAAAAACACAAGAAAGTATGAGTAATATTTCGCAACCTGCAATCGACAAGATTGTAAAAGAACTCTCGGAAATGTATCCCGAGCAAAGCAACCGTATTCAACGCTCGATACCACAGGCGGCAGCCCTTTGGCAGACTGCTGACGGCACCGAAGACGATTTTGCAGCATTTTGCCGCGAACAATTTGTAGCCGGCGAACAAGAATTGGCCGACCTTGCAAATACATTGCAACGCAACTTGGAAATCCTTTGGGGCAACTACAACAAGATGAGTGTGGATATGAAATTGCCTTTACATGTGGTGGGTCCCGATATTACTCCGCTCGACGAAATATTCGGAAGTTTCGACCCTTATGCTCACCTTACCGACGACCTTTTTGCAAATAAGGTGGCATTCATCACTATCGTTAATTTCCCATTTTACAGCTTGGAAGAAAAGAATCAGATGGGTGCCGAATGGAGCCGCCAACAATGGGCTTATGCTCGTTTGGGTGATGTGTTTACTGCTCGTATACCGGCCGAGTATAACCAAAATATTTCAAATGCCGTTACTGCTGCCGACTCCTATATTTCGGCCTACAATATAATAATGGGCAACCTTTTGAACGATAATAATCAAACATTGTTCCCTGCCGATATGAAACTTATATCGCATTGGGGCTTGCGCGATGAACTTAAGAGCAACTATGCCAACAAGGAAAATGGATTGGAAAAACAACGTATGATATACACTGTAATGAAACATATCGTTAACCAAACCATTCCCGAATGTGTAATAAACAACGAACAATACCAATGGAATCCTGCTCAAAACAAGGTGTATAAAGATGGAGAAGAAGTATCGTATACTACCGAGCCTATGACTCGTTATCAATATTTCCTTGCAAACTTTAAGGCCGAACAAGCCATAGACAAATATACCCCTACATATCCTACTTGTATCGAACGTGCCTTTAACGAAAGCATGGAACTATCGTTCGAAGAAATAGAGAGCATGTTTACCGAGTTTATAGCATCGGAACAAGTTAAAGAAGTGGCTACCCTTATCAGCCAACGTCTTGGCCGTGACTTGGAGCCTTTCGATATATGGTATGATGGTTTCAAAAGCCGTGGCACTGTGTCGGAAGACGAACTAAGCGCCAAAACACGTGCTTTGTATCCTAACCGCGACGCCGTTAGCAAAGACCTTCCGCGTATACTTGTTAAACTTGGTTTCGACAAGGCAAAGGCCGACGATATATGTCGCTATATTACCGTTGACCCTTCGCGCGGTGCCGGACATGCTTGGGAAGCCGCAATGAAAACCGACAACGCCAGACTGCGTACACGTATTGCCGAAAACGGTATGGACTACAAAGGATACAACATTGCTGTACACGAATTCGGTCATAATGTAGAACAAACAGTTACATTGCACGATGTGGATAACTACATAATGAAAGGTGTGCCTTCCACTGCTTTTACCGAAGCATTGGCTTTCGTATTCCAAAAACGTGACCTCGAATTGCTTGGATACTCCAATAGCGACCCCGATAAGGAATACTTGAAAACATTAGACATCTTTTGGGGATGTTACGAAATAATGGGTGTATCGCTTGTGGATATGTATGTATGGAAATGGCTTTACGAAAACCCAAATGCCACTGCCGAACAACTTAAAGATCAAGTGGTGGCCACTGCCAAAGAAGTATGGAACAAATATTATGCTCCTATACTTGGCGAAACAGACTCGCCTATACTTGGAATATATTCGCACATGATAGACGCACCTTTGTATTTGCCAAACTATCCTTTCGGACATATAGTGGAGTTCCAATTGGAACAACTGTTTGCAGGCAAAAACATGGCACAAGAAATAATGCGTATATATCCTGCCGGACGTCTTACTCCGCAACAATGGATGATAAACGCCACCGGAGAAAAGGTATCTACAAAACCTTTACTTATAGCTACAAAAGAAGCCGTTGCAAAAATAAAATAACACAAACCCCGAAAAGAAGCGGAGCAAACAAAATGCTCCGCTTTTTTTATGCCGTTTTGGGTGTAAATAGTGTTTTTTCTCACTAAAAACCTTTGGATTATCCTGCCCGAAACCAATAAAACTACATATTTTTACCTGAAGTTATCAACAGGTTGATACAGAGAATATTCTATGCAGAGTTTATTGTCTGTAATGCTAAGAGTTTATATTTTTATATATACGGTATATATAGGTATATGTACTATATTAACGTTTTTAATATTGTAGGCAAGTCGGTGAAGGATGCAAAAGTCCCATAAAAGTTGATATTTTCATAAGTTGTTAACAAATAAAGATATACACATACTTGCATTTCCTCTATTTTTGTAGTATCTTTGCAAAAGAAACAGAGAAACTACTTTAAACCGAGAGTCAGTTGTACATCGGGGTTTCTCTATAACATTAAAATTTT
>JAFZFU010000049.1 GCA_017555745.1 Bacteroidales bacterium | reverse complement strand
TATTGGGTGGATTGTGGATATGATGATAACGACGAGTGGTATCGAAAACCGACAGACTCGTTAGAATATTGTTATGAGTATACTTATACCGATAGGGGAGATTTGGCTGAAAAGCGTGAAATGGAAATGAGATCCGGAGAGTTATATATTACTTCTTATACCTATCTTGAATACGATGCTTATGGCAATTGGACACGCAGAAGAGTAAGATATACCAACAATTTGGGCGAAGAGGCGAAGCTTCGCGACGAAATTAGACAAATATACTATTACGAATAGATAAAATTCTGTAGGATTATAGCTTTAATATTTTGTGTGGAGGAGTATCTAAAACACTTGGTGATGTTGTGTTGGAGGATATATAAACTTTGATATTTGTCGGAGGTTTAATTCTTTTCTATTTTATATTGAGTGGCTATTTATTCCACCATTTGCTGTCTTTCATATACTCATCGTATGTAGTTTGCGAATACTCGTAAAACCGTGCTTTATATAGTTGCCATCCATTGTCGGAGTATTCATCTGTAGGGAAAAAAATGCCGGCACCTATATCAAATTCTTTTGAGTTAGGTATGCGGAAGTCGCCCCAATTACATGGCTCTGTGCGATTGCCGTTGTGTGCAATCCATTGACCGGCATATTGCCTGTTCTTATATGTGTCGGAGTAGTCTATTCCATCTGTGTCGTAGAGTAGTTGTCCGTTTTTTATTATGCAATCGTATTCTACATTGCCATATATTTTACCACTGGCGTTTGTAGTAGTGTCTTCTATAAAACAATAATGTCCATATAGCGAAACAAACGCAATGCCAACACTGCGACTTATGTCAGTGCTATGGGCAGTGGAGGCTGAATCGAGAGTAATAATGCCTTCGAATGAACGAATAGTATCGCGGTATCGGGTGCGACCTATGGCTACATAAGAATTTTTGTCGCTTTTATATACGCTGTCGAAGTGGATGTAGAAACGTTGGTAGTTTGTGTTGCGATAGCCTAATGGCTCTATGTCGAAATCTGTTTTTTTTATCTCAAAGTTTTGATCCAAATCACTAATATATAAAATATAGTTTGGATTTATAACTGTCTGAGAGATGTCGTTATATTTTATTGAATCATATTCAAAGAAAACGCTTCCTTCTGTTTCGGATATTTGTTTATGATTGTTGTGGGTAGGAATACTATCTTGATTTATTATGGTGGGCACACTATTGTTATCTTGGCTGGAAACTTTGCTTTTGCAAGCCATTGCCAATACCATGATTATAATTAATATAAAACTTAGTGTTGTACTATTCATATGGCGATATGTTTGGGAATGTAAGATATTGTGTCGACATATTATTAAATACATCGACACAATCTTTTTATAGTTTTATTCCACTACTATTTCATCGACAAACAGATATGAGTCGTTGCCTTTTGCGGGGTGCCACGATGGCAGTTTTCCCGGATTTTTGGCCACTACTCTCAGATATCGAGTGGTGCACGATAAGTTTCGTACCGATACCGGATTTACTATACAGCCTGATAGTTGAAGTTTAGGTTGTAGGTTTTCTTGTTTTATCAGTTTGTAGTTTTTGCCATCTGTCGAGGTGTATATTTCTATGGTGTATGGTGCCAATATCCAATTGTATGTGTTTTGTAGGAAACGCATCGACACTGAGTTTACTGCGGTAGGTTTGCCAAAATCCATTTCCACATCAATGTCTACTCCCCAATATCCTTGCCAATGACCATCGGCGTAGGTGTTGTCGCTACCTATTTTTCCATCGAGCAGTGCGTTGTCGCCTCCTGCCGAATAGGTGGCATTGTATGTGCTATATTTGGTGTTTAGTTGCTTTAAGTGTCCCATACCTTTGTGGTATAGTATGTAGCGTTCGTTTTGTTTGTTGTCGCCATATTGGTTGTAGGCTATGGTTTTTACCAAGCACGAGTTCGATATTTCGAACGCTTTGCTATATTGTTTTGAAGCCGACGATGGTTTGCCGCCATCGGTAGTGTAGTACATGGGGCGGTCGGCATATATTGTTTTTAGCGATATTACCGGTGTGCCTTCAGCCGATAGTTCGGTGTTTATAAACACGTGGTTTTCTGCTTCGAGTAGTTCGCGTGCAAAGTCGTCGTAGCGGTTTGTTACTATCTCTCTCGAATATTGTCGGCATTCATAGTCCCATAATAGCAAATAGTCGTATTTCAATTCTTTAAGTGTTTGGAATAGTTCTTCTATACCGGCTTTGGATTGGGCTATATTGTTTTGCGAAGGGTTGCAGTAGGTGTTGTATAATTGCACACGTAGTTTGTTTTTCATCGCTGTTGCCGCAATGCGTTTTACTGCGTAGCGTGCATTTAGGAATATATCTTTATTGGCGATGCTATTGTCGGCTATTATTTTGTTACACTCTTTCAGCAAATTTTGTGTTAGAGCAAGCACGTTGTCGGCACGTGTAATCATACTTGAATCCACTTTAGATGGATAGAAATCAAGTAGAGGCTCGTGCAACGATCCTGTGTTCATCCATTCTCCTACGTCGGGGTTGTTGCCAAGATTGCCTATTGCATATATAAGTGCTGTGGCGTTGGTAGATGTGCCGAAGTATTGAGTGTTAAAGTTCGTGTTGAAAGTTGTTTCGCGTTTTTTGCGTTGGCTGTCGGTTTGTTCTATGTTGTCGGCAACTATGGGGTTCCAACTCATTTCGGCCGACCACGCCATACCATGCCATGCACTATTGAACAACGATTCGCCCGAGTCGTCCCATGCAGTGTTCATCATGCCTTTGGTGCCGGCTTGGTGTCCGTCTTTTACAAGGTTGCCTATGTTTTTTATGTATGTGTCTACCAATGGGAATACGGTGCTCCACATACTCATACCCGGTGCTATCCAGAAGGTGTGCTTTGATTGTTGTATAGGACGTATATGTTCGTCGAAATTATCGGCGGCCACATAGCTCCATACTATAAACTGCATATCTTTGGGCAGTTTGTTTATCATTTCCGGATTTTTGGTTATTATATCGCCCCACATCAGCACTGTTTTGTTGTATTTTTGAAGTATGTCGTATACTCGGTTGATGTGCAAGCAGTAGGCATTGTCGGTACCGCCTACGCTGTCTACGTATTTTCCGGCTCGGCCCGATCCAAGGCTTTCGGTTTCGTCGCAGTTGATATTAAAGTATTGCGATTCGAAAGCGGGTGCTACTTCGGCAAATTGTTCTTCCAAAAAGCGGTATGTTTTTTCGGTAGCGGGATTAAGATTGTAGCGAGTGTCGGTAATGTCTTTGTAGTAGGGTATGGAAAGTGTCTTTTCGGCATGTGCAAAGCATTGTTGATTGCCTACAAAGTCCATGTAGTATTCTTTGGCATATTCGATAAGTTCTTTTACTTCGGCGGTGCTTATACCATCGGCGGGGGCTATGTCGGGGTGCGACAATAATTTGAATACATGTTCGGTATATAAGTTGAAGAAGTTCATCTTATACTCGGCCATGGTGCGTATTTCTTTTTTGAAAAATTCCATATTAGGGATAGGTCCGCGGCTTATGTCGTCGAGCCAACCGCGATATTCCAATGTGGGATAGTCTGTTATCTTCATGCAAGGAATGGCTACATTAGATGGATTGTCTAACATGGCTTTGTTTATCAGTTGTTTCAAAGTCAAAAGACCATAGTACAAACCTTGTTCGCTGATAGCTTCAATGGTTATGCCTTTGCTTGTGATGTCGAGCACATAGCCTTGTGTGGGATTTGCCGGAAACGACAATTGAGGGTTGAGGCGTATCTCCAAAGTAGGGTAGAAGGTTTTGCGAAGCTCCTTTTTGTTGGAGGTGTATGTTACCATCAAATTGTTTGTTTCGGAGGTTAATGTTTTTTGCATCAGTTTGCGGCACATAGCCTCATCGTTTTGATGATATAGCAATATATTGCTGTTTTTAATTTCCAATACACCTTGCTTTATTTCTATGTTTTGAGGTGTAGGTATTACGCCTATGTTTTGTGCAATAGTTGATTTACAAAGCAGTGCAACTGCTATACAAAGTAAAAGTTTCTTCATGCTTTATGTGTTTAAATAATATTTATAAGATTGCAAAGTTACGATTTTTTTTTGAATCCCACAAGTGTGGTGTACACCCATAAAAAAAACGCTTGCAACAAGCAGTTGCAAGCGAAATAGTTATTCATTATGAACCCAAAAATATTCAACCGAAGTTTTATAGGTTAGAAGCAAAACTGTTGAAGAATCCCAACACATCGATGTTTCGGCTGTTGAAGTCACCACTTAGCGATACTACCGGTATTGCTTCTATTTTTTCGATGGCTTCTAATATGTTGCCCGATTTGTATAGGCTTTGAATTTCTTCGATGGCAGATTTGGTAAGTTCGTAGGCTTGTACGCCGGCAAACTCGCCTTGTACCAATCCACCGTAACCTTCATATTCTGTTAATTGGATAGAACCCGATGTGGCAACATACCAAGTTTCTTCGTCGGATATAAGTGCCATAACGTTATCTCTGTTGCTGTTTATAAATTCTTCGTAGTCAAAGTTTGCTATAAAAGCGGTGTCTAACTGAAGGTCGATGTAGTGAGTACCTGCTACTGTGTCCGACAAAGTGTAGAACATAAATGGGAAATCAATAGTGGTTTGTTCCAACGAAGTGTGCGACGAAAAACCTACCAAGTACGAAATTTCGACATTTTCGATTACGGTATCGAAATTAGATGCCAACGAGAATTCAAAAACTTCACTGCGCAAAGTATCGCTGTTATTATTGTCGTCGATGACATAAATTTTGGCGTTGCCTGTGGCTTGAGATACGATATCGCCAAATAAACCCTCAAATCCACCTTCGCAAGAAGCAAAAAATAATGGTAAAACCATCATCATGATAATAGATAATCTTTTCATAATCAAATAAAAATAGTTGTATGGTTATTAATAAATACGAATTTTGATTTTGCAAAGATACACATTATTTTGATTATATAAGATATTTTATCATATTTTTTTATTCAAATGTCGACATATTTGTGTTAATATCTTGAATAGTTTATGACAAATGATTAGTTATTAGTACTTAGCAACGAATCGCCGACTGAATAATATAGTTGAAGTTGCAGACAGTTTTGCTTATCAAACAACTCGAGGCTACTCCTGAAAAAATCATAAATTATCGGTAAAGCAATTTTTAGAAATTACTATAAAAGCGGAGCATTTTGTTTGCTCCGCTTTTTTTATGATTGTTTTTTTTGAAAAAATAGCGTTAGGTTCTTTTTCCATAACCTATGGCTACAAAATATTTTTGTCCCATTCAAAAAGTTTGCTGCTCCCACTGCACCACTGCAAAACTTTTTTTATGTACAATAAAAGTATATTCCAAACTTTGGAATGTAGAAATGCAGAGGGGATAGACAACTTTTCTATAGGGGGAAAATAACTTTTAAACTACGAGTGAAGAACTTTTAGATGTAACCTAAAAAAAAGGGGAAAGTACGTTTTATTCCGAATAATTATGTAACTTTGCACATTCAAACAAATATTGAATAATGTGTAAATAACTACAAATAAATATAATAAGAATGAAAAAGATAGTATTATTTTGGTGTACCCTATTATGTACAAGTATACTTGTGGCACAAACGCAATTTACAGTAGGCGAATTAACATATGGTGTAATTGATTCTAATACTGTTCAAGTAAAAGATTGTTACGTTAATTCAACAGCAGTTGTTGTTCCTGATACAGTAATAAACCAGGGCATAACGTACCGAGTTACTTCTATTGGGAATAATGCTTTTCAGAATTGTAGTAGTTTGTATTCTATAAATATACCGAATACGATTATTTCTATTGGAAGTTATGCTTTTCAAGGTTGTAGTAATTTAGATACTATAAATATACCTAATTCTGTTTCTTTTCTAGGTGATTATATTTTTAGTAATTGTACAAGTTTGGCATATGTAAACATACCCAGCATTGTTACGTCTATTGGAAGAAATGCATTTTATAGTTGCATTAATTTGGACACTATTAATATTCCAAATATGGTTACATCAATAGGTACAAATGCATTTTATAATTGTACAAATTTGAGTTCCGTAAATATTCCGAGTTCGGTTATTTCGATAGGTACAAATGCCTTTAAAAATGTAAAACACATCGTTTATCATGGCGTTGCCACAGGCAGTCCTTGGGGAGCACTATTTATGAATGCACATATTGAAAACGGCTTTGTATATAGTGATACAACAAAGACAACATTGTTGAAATATATTGGAACAGACACAGCTATTTCTGTTCTAGGTACAGTTGTAACAATTAGTTCGTCAGCTTTTAATGGTTGTACAAATTTACTTTCAGTTATTTTGCCAAATTCGGTTACTTCTATTGGTGCTTCAGCCTTTTATGGGTGTAGTAATTTAGTATCTATAAATATACCTAACAACATAACAACAATAGGTTCTTCGGTATTTTATGGGTGTAGAAATTTGTCATCTATAATTATTCCCAACTCTGTAACATCAATTGGTACAAAAGCTTTTTATAATTGTAGTAGTTTATTATCCGTAGTAATACCTAATGCTGTAAGAAGTCTCGGTAGTGAAGCCTTTAGTGGTTGTGACAGTTTAAGTTCGGTAGTTATTTCCGGACAAATTACTTCTATAGGTAATAACACTTTCTACAATTGTATAAATTTAGATTCAATAACTATTCCGAATTCAGTTACTTCTATCAGAGATTATGCTTTTTATGGGTGTGCCAGTTTGACTTCGATAACTATTCCATCGTCAGTTAGAACTATTGGCGGATGTACTTTTTCTAAATGTACTAATTTGACATCGATAACTATTCCTAATTCGGTTACTTCTATCGGAGGTCATTCTTTTAAAGATTGTTATTCTTTGACTTCGATAACTATTCCAAATTCAGTTACTTCTATGGGAAATAATGTATTCGAAAACTGTAGAAGTATCGCTTCCGCATCTATTTCAAATTCGCTTACATCTCTTGGAAGTACAGTATTTTATGCTTGTACAAGTTTGGTTTCTGTAACTATTCCTAATTCAATTACATCTATTGGAGCTTCAGCTTTTTCGAGATGTCATAATCTGACATCTGTGACATTTTCTAATTCTATTACTTCAATTGGAGATTATGCTTTTTATAGAACAAATTTAGACTCTGTGATTATTCCGAATAGAGTGAGGACTATTGGAAGTGGTGTTTTTGCCGGCTGTGCCAATTTATCTTCCGTAGTAATTCCTAACACAGTTACATCTATTGGTAGTTTAGCATTTGATAGTTGCTTAAGTTTACAAGAAGTTGTAATCTTGAGTAATTCTTTGGTAGGAAGCAGTTCTCGTTTTAATCACATAGCAGATAGTGCTGTATTGAAGGTTTGTTGTGGAAGTTTATCGCTCTATACAAATCCTACTTATAATTGGAGAAATTATTTTGTAGATATAATGGAAATGTGCGATGATATAGATACAACAATAAATGCAATTATATGTGATGGCGAAATTTATAATGAAAATGGATTTATTGTTTCGGTAGCAGGAACCTATTTTGATACTATACAAACTCCTACAGGCAATGATAGTATTATAAGATTAAATCTTACAGTAGCACAACCAAGTACTGCAACAGATAATATAGTAGCTTGTGATAGTATTGTATGGATTGATGGAATTATTTACTATGCAAGTACTAATATTCCTACATACACATTAACAAATGTTGCAGGTTGCGATAGTGTAGTAACACTTAAACTAACTATCAAGCACAGTTCTAGATATATTGAAACTATAGTAGCTTGCGACAGCATTACGTGGATAGATGGTGTTACTTATTACGAAAGCACTAATACACCTACATATATACTGACGGCTACCAATGGTTGTGACAGTGTAATTGTTTTGAATCTTACTATTAATAGCAAACATTCAACAGATACTATTGTTGCCTGCGACAGTATTACATGGATAGATGGTGTTACTTATTACGAAAGCACTGATACACCTACTTATGTATATGCAATGGAAAATGGTTGCGACAGTGTGGTTACTCTTAACCTTGCTATAAACCATCCGGTATATGATACTATAGTAGACACTGCCGTAAATGAATATGTTTGGAATGATACCACATACACCGAAAGCGGAATATACTACTATTATGGCGAAACTTCGAGCGGTTGCGACAGCGTGGTAACACTTATTCTGAGAATAGAAGAAATAGGAATAGAAACAGCCAACGAGTTAGACCAACTTAGTTTCTATCCAAATCCAACCAACGGAACTATTACTTTCAATACTACGGATATTCGCAAAGTAGAGGTAATGGATGCAGTGGGTAGAATGGTGGCACTATACAACGACAGTTATATAATAGACTTATCCAAACTGAGCAAAGGATACTATACATTGCGTGTAACTACCGACAGAGGTGTGGCGATACGCAAAGTGGTGCGTAACTAATATCGTTACGTATCAGTAGTTAATATTTATCCCATATGCAATTGTTTCGGCAATGTATATGGGATAAATTGTTTTTGTATGGTTCGGAACTGCTCTTAAAATTACATATTTAGGATAGATAAAAACTATATTTTCGACCGAAAAATGCTATTTTGCCGATAATTTTTACTAAAAAAATAGGCGTTTTTGGCTTGTATTGATAAATAAAAATGAAATATTTTATAATTGGTAATCAGTTTGATAGTAATATTTTTCTAAAAAAATAATCAAAAATACTTGCTGATTAGAATAAAAGTTGTATCTTTGCAATCGAAAACAAACTTGTAATAATTACAAGTTTGTAAATTTAAAAGAAAATAAAGATATTGAACAAAAATAGCAATACTGATATTATAAACGAATTAAAAGAATATAGCCATGCATAACATAAGAAAAATAGCGAAAGATTATTACTGGGTAGGAGCAAGCGACCGTCGTTTGGAATTATTTGAAAATATAATGCCTATCACCAAAGGAGTGTCTTACAATGCCTATTTATTGGTAGACGAAAAAACAATATTGTTGGATACTGTTGATTCTTCTGTAAGTCGTCAGTTTTTGGAAAATGTTAAGTATGCATTGAATGGGCGAACATTAGATTACTTGGTGGTAAATCATATGGAACCGGATCATTGCTCTATTATAGAAGATATGGTGTTACGTTATCCCGAATTGAAACTTATAGGAAATGCCAAAACCCTTCAAATGATAAAACAATTTTTCGATTTCGATGTAGAAGAACGTTTTGTAACAGTAAAAGAAGGTGATACTTTTTCGAGCGGCAATCATACACTTACATTCGTTTTGGCACCTATGGTACATTGGCCCGAAGCTATGTTTACCTATGATGTGGAAGAGAAAATACTATTTTCGGCCGATGCTTTTGGTACATTCGGTGCTTTGAATGGCAATTTGTTTAACGATGAAGTGAATTTTGATAAAGATTGGTTAGACGAAGCTCGCAGATACTATACCAATATAGTAGGTAAGTATGGCAACCCGGTGCAGGCAGCTTTGAAAAAAGCGTCTACTATCGAAATAAATATGATATGCCCGTTGCATGGTCCGATTTGGAGAAACGATTTGGGATATATATTAGATAAATACAATAAATGGAGCACCTACGAGCCGGAAGATAAAACCGTAATGATTGTTTATGGATCGATGTATGGCAATACCGAAAGTGCAGTAAATGTGTTGGCAACAAAACTTGCCGAAGAGGGTGTGAAAAATATTGTAACATACAGTGTATCTAATACTCATGTGTCGTATTTGATATCCGAAGCATTTCGTTGCAGCCATATAGTAGTGGCGGCTCCTACATACAACGGCGCTGTGTTTACCCCGATGGAAAACTTCTTGTTGGATCTTAAGGCCCACGGTTTGCAAAAACGTACATTCGCATTTATCGAAAACGGAACATGGGCACCAACAGCGGCATGCCAGATGATGTCGATAGTAGGGGAGATGAAGGATATGAAAGTGGTAGAAGAAACCATTACATTGAAATCGAGTTTGAAAGAGTCGCAGGTAGAACAGTTGGAAAATTTGGCAAAAGAATTGGCAGCCGAACTTACTGCGTAATGATGTGTTAATAATAAAAAAAACGAGACGATATGAAAGCAAGTGCGTTAGAAAATATAGAATATGGTATGTTTGTATTGACTGCCAACGACAATGGCAGAGATAATGGATGTATCATAAATGTGGTGGCCCAAGTTACAGATACTCCAAAGCGTCTGGTCTTTACGGTGAATAAAAATAATTTTACTCACGATATGGTGGCCAACACCGGAAAGTTTAACATAACCATATTGGCACAAAACACCAACTTGGAATTGATAAAACGATTTGGTTTTCAAAGTGGACGCGGTATCGATAAATTCGAAAATTATGCCGAAGCCAAACGAGCCGAAAATGGGATATATTACATAACCGAAACTTCTAACGCATATATTTCAGGCACAGTGTTCTCGAAACAGGATTTAGGTACACACACGTTGTTTTTGGCCGATGTGGTAGATGAAAAAGTATTGTCGGACAGCGAATCGCTAACATACGAATATTACCACCGACATATAAAACCTCAAAAAGACGAGGGTGTAAAACATGGATGGGTATGCAAGGTATGCGGATATGTATACGAAGGCGAAGATATACCGGCCGACTTTATATGCCCATGGTGCAAACATGGTGTGGCCGATTTTGAAAAGATAGAAATAAAATAAAAATAAATAATAACAAATTAAAATTGAAAGGATATTAATATGGAACTTAAAGGATCAAAAACAGAAATGAATTTAAAAGCTGCTTTTGCAGGCGAATCTCAAGCACACACAAAATATCAATACTATGCTTCTAAAGCTAAAAAAGACGGATTTGTACAAATAGGTAACTTATTCGAAGAAACAGCACGCAACGAAAAAGAACACGCAAAAATATGGTTCAAATTGTTGCACGAAGGCGAAGTGCCTGAAACAATGACCAACTTGAAAGATGCTGCTGCCGGCGAAAACTACGAATGGACCGATATGTATGCAACATTCGCAAAAGAAGCTCGCGAAGAAGGTTTTACAAAGATAGCTGCTCTTTTCGACCTAGTGGCAAAAATAGAAAAAGAACACGAAGAACGCTACCGCAAACTTCTTGCTAACATCGAAGGCGAATTGGTATTCAGCAAAGAAAACGATGTGGTATGGCAATGCGAAAATTGCGGACACATTGTAATAGGAAAAAAAGCTCCTAAATTATGCCCGGTATGCGAACACCCACAATCGTATTTCCAAGTAAGAGCAGAAAACTATTAATAGATAAAACAAACAACAAGAAATAACAAATCAATAAATACATAAGGAGGTAATTATGGACCAAAATGTAGCAAAACTATTAAACGAACAAATTAATAACGAATTTTATTCGGCATATTTATACCTTGATTTTGCAAATTATTTTGAAGCTAAAGGTTTGGACGGATTTGCAAATTGGTACAAAATACAAGCACAAGAAGAACGCGATCATGCAATGTTGTTTTATCAATTCTTGCAAAACAACAGCGAAAAAGTAACATTGGAAGCCATAGGCAAACCCGACAAAGTGTTCACTTGCGATATGGATGTATTGAAAGCAGGATTGGGCCACGAACAACTTGTAACATCGATGATAAACAACATCTATGCTGCTGCATACGAAGTAAAAGATTTTCGCACTATGCAATTCCTTGATTGGTTTATCAAAGAACAAGGCGAAGAAGAAACTAATGCCAACGATTTGATAACAAAAATGGAATTGTTTGGCTCTGATCCTAAAGGATTGTATATGTTAAACCAAGAATTGGGAGGTCGTGTTTATGCAGCACCTTCGTTGGTTCTTGACTAATAAAGACTAAAAAAATGGATACTGCAAAACAATATCTGATAAATAACGGAATAAAGCCTTCTGTACAACGATTGGCAATAATGATGTACTTGCTCGAGCATCGTACTCACCCAACTGTCGATGAAATTTTCAACGATTTGAGTAAGGCGATACCCACTTTGTCGAAAACAACAGTGTACAACACATTGAAGATTTTTGCCGAAAAAGGAGCAATACTAAGTTTGACAATCGACGAAAAAATGGTGCGTTTTGATGGCTATAATCAACGACATGCCCACTTCCGTTGTTTGAATTGCAACAAAGTGTTCGATATCCCTCTTAATTATGATGTAGAGTTCCCGAAAGCGGAAGAAACAAAAGATTTTCAGAATATCGAAACTCATGTTTATCATAGAGGATATTGTTCGGAATGTGCTAAAGAAAATAAATAACCTTTTAAATACTTTGAAAATGAAAAAATATGTTTGTACAGTATGCGGATACGTATACGACGAAGCCGCCGGCGATCCTGAAAACGGAGTAGCACCGGGAACAAAATGGGAAGATGTACCTGCCGATTATCAATGTCCATTGTGCGGCGTGGGTAAAGACCAATTTGAAGAAGAATAGTATAACAAAGATCGGCAGAAATAGATTGAATAATTGACTTTCTGCCGATTATAAAAAAAACGAATAAAATATGAAAGATAAGGTATTGGAAGTAATGAAAAACACCGGCAAACCCATGAGCGCCGGCGAAGTGGAAAAAGCATTGCAAGCTGATAGAAAAGAGATTGACAAGGCTTTCAAACAACTTAAAGAAGAAGGTAAAATAGTGTCGCCCGTAAGATGTAAATGGGAACCGGCACAATAACCATAAAAACAAAGATAGAAATATATTTATAAAACAATCAAAAAATACAAAAATATGAAATATAGTTGCCCAATATGCGGTTATGTTCACGAAGGTGAATCCGCTCCGGAAATATGTCCACAATGTAAACAAAAAGTTACATGGAAAGAATTAAATGAAAATGGTCCTTTGACATTCGTTACTGAACACGAATTGGGTATAGCCAAAGGCACCGGCGAAGAAATGATAAAAGACTTGAATGCACACTTTATGGGCGAAGCAACCGAAGTGGGTATGTATTTGGCCATGAGCCGTCAAGCCGATAGAGAAGGTTATCCCGAAATAGCCGAAGCTTTCAAACGCTACGCTTGGGAAGAAGCCGAACACTGTGCAAAATTTGCAGAATTGCTTGGTGAATGCGTGTGGGATACAAAAACAAACCTTGAAAAACGTATGAACGCCGAAGCTGGTGCTTGCGAAGACAAGATGCGTATTGCCAGAATAGCTAAAGAACGCAACCTTGATGCTATACACGACACAGTACACGAAATGGCAAAAGACGAAGCTCGTCATGGAAAAGGTTTTGAAGGATTATACAATCGTTACTTCAAAAAATAAATAATATTATCGGGAAAAACATAATCCCCGATAACCAATATCCCCATCAAATGCAAGGTAGCGTTTGGATGGGGATTTTTTTTGTCATATAGGCAATAGCGACCCTGTAATATTTTTCCTCGCGACTCTATAATATTTTCCTCGCCATGTTTTTTCTGTAACTACGCGAGGGCGCAAAAACTTCCTCGCGACGAAAAATTACATACTCCACTGCCTACTTTTTTGTTCATAAGAGTAATGGCTAAATGCATGTATTAGAGTGTTATAAAATTATATTTTGAAAAAAGTTTTGCCGATTGCGAAAAAAGTTGTACCTTTGCAAACGCAAAGTGGATAGATTTGTAATGATTGCAACCACAAGAAAAAATGCTAAAACAGAGAATTATTTTCTTAGCTACAATCACAAAATCAACATTTTTTGCATTCAATAATTAAAACAGACTCGAATAGGGTTTTGTTATTTATTAATGTATTAAAAACTAAAAAAATGGCTTATTACTTTACATCAGAATCAGTTTCTGAAGGACATCCGGACAAAGTAGCGGATCAAATATCGGACGCATTGCTCGACGAATTTTTGCGCAGAGATCCCAACGCAAAAGTAGCATGCGAAACATTGGTAACAACAGGATTGGTGGTAGTTAGTGGCGAAGTGAAAACTACCGATTACGTAGACGTACAAGGTACGGTACGCAACGTGATAGAAAAAATAGGATATACAAAGGGTGAGTATATGTTTGAAGCTAACTCTTGCGGTATTATATCCACTATACACGGACAGTCGCCCGACATTAATCAAGGTGTAGAACGTGAAGATAGCAAAGAACAAGGTGCCGGCGACCAAGGTATGATGTTTGGATACGCTTGCAAAGAAACTCGCGAATATATGCCTTTGCCTCTTACTTTGGCTCATATATTCTTGTTGGAATTGGCCAACATCCGACACGAAGGCAAACAGATGACCTATCTCCGTCCCGATGCCAAAAGTCAGATAACAATAGAGTATTCCGACGATAATAAACCTATGCGTATCGATACAATAGTGGTGTCGACTCAACACGATGATTTCGACTCGGAAAAGGCTATGCAAAACATCATTAAAAAAGATATCGAAGAGATATTGATACCTCGTGTTTTGAAAAAATTATCCAACGAAAATCGACAATTGTTCGAAAAGAAAGATTATAAACTATATGTTAATCCTACAGGAAAATTCGTTATAGGCGGTCCTCATGGCGACACCGGATTGACAGGTCGCAAGATTATAGTGGACACCTATGGTGGCAAGGGCGCTCATGGTGGCGGTGCTTTCAGTGGAAAGGACTCGAGCAAAGTAGACCGCAGTGCTGCATACGCTACTCGCCATATAGCTAAAAACCTTGTGGCTGCAGGTGTGTGCGACGAGGTTTTGGTACAAGTGGCATACGCAATAGGCATTGCTCAACCGGTGGGACTATATGTAAACACATTCGGTACTGCAAATGTGAATATGACCGACGGCGAAATAGCCCAAAAAGTAAGCTCTATTTTTGATATGAGACCTTACGCAATAGTGCAACGTTATGGCCTCCAAAATCCTATATTCTTAGAAACAGCATCGTATGGCCACTTCGGTCGCGACCCTTATACAAAAGAGGTTACAATATTCGAAAATGGAAAAGAGATGCAAAAAGAAGTAGATTTCTTCGCTTGGGAAAAACTTGATTATGTAGACGAGATAAAGAAATCTTTCGGAATATAAATACTAATAAAATACAAAAAAATTACGGCAAAGATCCATGCGGGTTTTTGCCGTAATTGTTTTATATCCCATCACCAACGCACCACTTTAAACCTTAACTTAAAATCCCAACCATATCCGTTCTCTATTGTCCGTAGTTCTTTTGTAATGTTGTAATGTTGTAATGTAATGTTTTTTTTTGACGAGGATAAAAGTCAAAACTAAGAACTGCGAGTGCCACCTATCTTAAAACTAAAAATCCGTTGTCTTTTTTGTAATGTTTGGTCAGTAGGTAATCAGTCTGGTTTATGCAGATTACTTTAAACCCTCCAAACATACTATCTTGTTTTGTTGCATCTTTCTTGAGATAAGATTACTCTGTCTTTATATTTTACAACGATTCCGGTATTTTCGTTTACTATATATTCGTATCCCTTGTTTTTAAAATGATAGTTTGAATTCTTTTCGTCGAATGTGCCGTTTAGCAAGACAATATCGGGTGTGTCGTTCATAGTGATTTTGTTTTCCCACGCCACATATCTGTAGGAATTGTCAAACATTTTGTCTACCCTTATTCTGTAGTTTTTTGTGTCTAAAACCAATTCGAGGAATTTAAAACTGCGTATTGAAGGGTGTAGCCAAAAACCACCGTCGGTGCCTATATAGTGCATTTTTTCACCATCGTAGCGGTATAGCGAGTATCTGTCCGATAATTCGGGCTCGGCTTCCGGAATATATAGAATCTTGTTTTTATTGTCATAACTAAACAACCAATCCCAACCCTCGCCATTGTTGGCTCTGAAATACCAATCGGCAATGGTGTATTCGGCACCTCGAGTATACATGTCTCTATGGCCGTCAACGTCAAAGATAGGTACTGCTGTTAATTTGTCGTTTTCTATTTTTATCGCTTCTATACTTTCGTATCCCCATTGGCTCGACTCTTTTATGTATGTGTTTACAAGATATATTGGCGAGCCGGAGTTGTCGTAAATAGTTATAATACTTGTTGGTGCGCTCTCAATATATTCTTCGTTTTGTTTGCCGTACTTGAGTAGTGAAATGTCGCCTCTGTAAGTATATATCTTGCCGTTGCTTCTGTATTGGCATATGCTTCTCCACGAAATACAAGTGCCACCGGTTCTGGCGTTCCAATAATAAAAACGTAGATTGCCATCTTCCGACGTTACAACATTTGCAAAACCTCTGCTCTGCAAGCTGTCGAACTGATAATCCAATGTAAGAGGCTCTTTAATTATAAAGTCGATTAATTCATCGTTGAGCATACACTCGGAATATTCATTCGGATCGCCATATCGTTCTTTCAAAATCTCGATCAACTTCATTTCGGCCTCTTTAAGAGCGCTATAAGTAAACTCAGATATGCTGTTGCTCGAGGGCGTACTATCATTTTGGATTGTGCACTCTGCCGAAGTTTCCGAACTTGTTGCCTGCAAAACATTGTTGTCGGAATTCCGGCTATTGCAGCTGCTTAAAATAATTGTCAAAAATGCCGCTATAAAAAATCTATTAATCATAATTACTCAATTTAAATACTGTTGAATTAATTATTTTTTTATATCTTATTATGAAAATCAGTTGTATACCAAAAAGAATACTTTGTATATCGTGGGTGCAAAGTACCGAAAAAATATTGATATGTGCAATTCTTTTTCGTAATGACTAATTAATTTAACATTTTGGTGTCTGCATTTGATGCTCATCGGATAATCTTAAACCTTAGTAATCATGCTTTAAGCAAAAGAAACATCGTGCTGACCGGTGTTCGTGGCCTCTGTTGGCATGCAAAACTTAGCCCGACTTGAGGGATGTGACGAATGCTCTCGGCACCGACTCGATGCGTAGGGGCAAGGATGAAGAGTAGTTTACCTCTACTAAATCTCTTACTAATGGTTGGTAAGTAGTAGTGATGGTTAAAAACACTGATATACAGAGTATAAAAAATATTACAAGCATTGTCGCCATTGTTTAAAAGTGCGTTTTTTTGATTGTTCCCCAGTCGATTACACAAATGTGCCAATCGTTAAATTATACTGCAAAGATACAACTTTTTTTTGAAAGTAACAAAAAAAATCAACGTTTTTTTTCTTCCTTTTGGGGCTATAAGAAGATGCAGAGAAAAAATATTATACGAAATATTTAACGATAAAATGCTGTCCACATACGGCGAATTTGAACTTGCCAATCCGACAACTCCCAACGATGGCAACAATACCGACGATAGAGGTTAGCATGAAAATATGACGAGTTCTGAAGGTTACAAAACTTATCTTTATCTTGAAAATAAATAAAAAAGACAAAACGTGTCACGATGTAACGTTACAACTATACACAAAATATTACAACATTACAAATGAGTGCACATAATATGCAAAAATCAAAGATTTGTATTAATTGGTTGAAAATGTGTGTGTTAAATCAGTATATATATACTATATTAGTATATATATATTAATATATATATACGTATAATACTATATAATTATTCTTTATTATATTATAAATCAATTATTTATCTCAAAAAATGGCATTTTATCACATATAGTCGCTCTTTTATTACAATGTTGTTGTAATGTTGTAATATTTTCTGTGTAGTAATGTTTTTTTAGTAATCATATTTGTGCTAAAATGATGATATACCGTCGTTTGTTTCATACCCGGGCGTCGTTTGCTTCATGGTATATCATCAATTTTGCGGTAATTATTCGTGTATCGTTCGTGTATCGTTTGTGTATCGTTTGTGTATTGCTATTTTTATAATATCTTGATTGTCTGTGTGTATAGTTTGTGTATCGAAGTGTATCGATACATTTTTTGTTTTATTCGAAAAAAAGTCGTATCTTTGCATTATCATTTAACGATTACCATACTGTGTAATTGGCTGGGAAACAATCAAAGACATACTTTTTAATGATAGCAGTGATGCTCGTTATATTTTTAGTAATTTGTATATCAATGGTTTCGTGTGTAACTGTTGTATATCCTTTGTTGACGGTAGGCTTAGCAGTACCCGCCGAATTGTCAACCAATCTATTTCTTGTACCTGTTTTTTTACCCCATTTGGTCCACCATCTCGATTCGGGATAGGGATGGAATTACGTAATGGTGGTATTTGGTCTAACGTTTAATCTGCTCACTACTAACTAGCCAAAACATTACATTACAACAACATTACAACAGTATAGCACTATTCGTTGTACACAGTTCACACCTTGTAATATCAAAAGTATGCTATTCCCATTTTTTTAGGAACTGCCATAGCATTACGGCTGCCACAATGGTGGCAATGGTATCGGACATTGGCATGCTTATCCATACTCCGAATGTACCAAAGAAATTGGGTAGTATCAACAGTCCGGGTATAAGGAATAGCACTTGTCGTGATAGTGAGAAGAATATAGCTTTGCTTGCCATGCCTATGCATTGGAAAAAGTTTGATACCACAATCTGGAAGCCTACTATAGGAAATGCTATCAGTGTAAGTCTCAGCCCATCGGAGGCAAGCGATATAAGTTCTTTTTCGGTGGTGAATGCGCTAACCACAAGTGTAGGGAATATCTGACCGATAAGGAAACCTAAGGTTGTAACGGCTGTGGCCACGTATATGGTCAGTTTAAGCACATGTTTTACTCGGCCGATGTTTCTTGCTCCAAAGTTGTAGCCTGCTATGGGTTGCATGCCTTGGTTGAGCCCCATCACTACCATCACCACCAAAAATACTACTCTGTTTACGATGCCGTAGGCTCCGATGGCTAAGTCGCCACCATATTTTTTGAGCGATTGGTTGATTAATATAACCACAAAGCATGCTGCAAAATTCATCAAAAAGGGCGACAGACCTATCGATATGATTTGTTTTATTATCTTGCGGTCGAACGATATGAATTTCTTTTCGAAATGTACTACTTCGTTTTTGTTGCTGAATATTTTTAAGAGCCATATCAGCGATATTGTTTGCGATATTACCGTGGCCCATGCCGCTCCTTGTATTCCCATATCGAAAGTGAAGATAAACAACGGGTCGAGGGCTGTGTTTAGTATCACGGTAAGGAATGTGGCAAGCATGGCTTGCTTTGGATGGCCGGAGGCTCGCAGCAAGCTGTTTATTCCAAGATATAGATGTGTTATTACATTGCCCATGAGTATTATTTGCATATAATCGCGGGCATAGCCTATCGTAACCTCGCTGGCTCCGAAGAAATATAGGATAGGGTCGAGGAAGATAAGTGAAAATATCATAAACAGCAGTCCCAACACTATGTTTAATCCCAACACATTGCTGAGAACTTTTTTTGCCGATGTGTGTTTTTGTTGTCCTAAAAATATCGATAGGATAGATGAACCGCCTACGCCAATCATTGCGCCGAATGCCGCCGATAGGTTCATAAGTGGGAAAGTGATAGCCAATCCGCTGATGGCCAACGAGCCTACTCCGTGGCCTATAAATATGCTATCGATAATGTTGTATAACGATGATGCCGTCATGGCTATAATTGCCGGAACGGCGTATTTTAATAGTAATTTGCGTATAGGCTCGGTGCCTAATTCTGCCGGTGTGTTTTCTTTTACTGTCTTTGTTTCTGTCATTTTTTAGATGTTCTCAATAATCTTTTTGAATAATAAACTCATTTTTTCGGAGGCTTTGTTGGCTGCTATTATTACATCGTTGCCATCGTTTACGGTGTCGGAGGTTATGGTATGTGCTTCGTTGGATATTACCGATATGCCAAATACGTCGATACCGCAGTGGCGTGCCACAATTACTTCGGGCACTGTCGACATGCCTACTGCATCGCCACCTATCAAGCCAAAGAATTTATATTCGGCGGGTGTTTCGAATGTGGGGCCTGTGCCTCCCACGTATACACCTTGTTTCAACTCTATGTTTAGCGATTCTGCCATCGTTAGAGCCAATTCTCGTAGTTTAAGGTTGTAGGCACATGTCATATCGGGAAAGCGAGGGCCTATCTCGTCGATATTTTTTCCTATCAGAGGGTTGGGCATAAGGTTTATGTGGTCGGTTATCATCATTAGGTCGCCCACTCTGAATGTGGGGTTTATTCCGCCGGCAGCGTTCGAAACCATAAGTGTTTTTATGCCCATGGCATGCATCACACGTATGGGGAATGTTACTTCTTGCATGGTGTAGCCTTCGTAGTAATGAAAACGGCCTTGCATGGTCATTACATATTTTCCGCCCAATGTGCCTATTATTAAATTGCCTTTGTGGCCTATGGCTGTGGATGTTTTGAAATGTGGTATTTCGGAGTAGGGGATAGTGACGGCATTGTCGATATAGTTAACCAAATTGGCCAATCCGCTTCCTAATATAATGCCTATTTCGGGTTTTTGGGGGCAGCGGTTCAGTATGTAGTTTGCGGCTTCGTTAAATTCTATTATTCTGTTGTCTGTCATGATGTGCTGTTGTTAATTGTATTCTTTTCGTTCGCTTTTAAGTCTGTTTATTTTGTCTAGCAGTTCGGCGGCTTTTTCGTATTCTTCGTTGCGTTCGAGTATTTTTAGTTGTTGTTCGAGGTCTTCGATGTTTGTGTTCTCGTTTTCCATAGTGTCGTCGTCCAAAAAGGTGTCGCCTGCCAATCCTGTCTCGTCCAATACGGCTTGAGTGGTGTATATCGGCAATTGTTGTGCCAGTGCCAATGCCACTGCGTCGCTTGCACGGCTGTCTATTTTTCGTTCCGTTATTCCATCGCTGATGTATATATTGGCATAAAAAATACCTTCTTCAAATCTTTCGATAACCACTTTGTTGGCTCGTAGCGAAAAAGTGGTCAGTATGTCGCATACAAGGTCGTGGGTAAGAGGGCGTTTGCCTCTTACTCTTTCGCGCGCCATTATTATCACTTGCGTTTCGTATTCGCCTATCATTATGGGTATGTTTTGGTTGCTTTCAGGTTCGTTTAGCATCAATACATACGTGTTGTTGGCCGAATTGCTTTGTATTATTTCTGTAGCTTGTACTTCGAATAGTTCCATAATATTTCTCTGTTTTTATATGTGTGAGAGTACAAATTTCGTTCTGTATATTATATCTAATTTGGATAACAAAAAAGATGTGTTTATAGTATGCGAAATAACGTTTTTTTTATCTTACAGACTGAATTTGCTGCTTAGGTAGAACATATATTTGTTTGGTGTTTCGTTCGTGTTGTCGTCGAAATATAGGCGAAAGTTTGGTGCCAGATATATGTGTTTACCTATCTTAAATTGAGAGCCTATTATTACGCCTGTTTCGTTGTCGTTGTATAGATTGTTTAGCGATGTCAGTTTGTCGAAACGAACAAATACGTTTGTGTTTTCGGCTACTTGAGCCGATACGTATGCCGATAGTCCCGTTTTGTTGTTGTCGGCTATGTGTTTCAGGTTTTGAGCTATTGTATATTCGGCGCCTATCCATAGCTTTTCGGTTTTGTATTCGGCCAGCATGGCGTAGTTTACAATGTTGCTTCCGTTGTTGTCGGCTGCTTCGTTTATGTTGGCATATAGTCGTAGCATAAGTCCGTTGGGTGCTTTCAATGTGGTGCCTAAACCGTATAGCAGTCCGTCGGCTTGTTGTATTTTTTTGTAGCCTTCGCCATTGGCTATTATGGCGTCGGCTTCCAGCCAGTCGGTTATTTTGTATGCCGCGGATACCCCGAGGTCGGCACTGCTGCCAAACTTATACTCTCCTTGTACCGATTGCATTATGTATCTGTATCCCCATGTTTTGTCTTGGGTGTTGAATAGTAGCGATGGTATAAGCCCTGCGTGTATTGTCCAGTTGTCGCGTTGCCATTTTATGTGGGCGTGTTTTATGTATGCAAGTCGTTCGTAGTCGTTGGCTGTGGCTTTGGGCATGCCCACGTCAAACACACTTTTTATCGATAGTTCGTTGTTTATTTGGTATTGATAGCCAAGGTAACTGCGATCCATTTCAAATCCGCGATCGTCGTTGTATTCGTACATTCCGGTGTGAAAGTTGGTAAATATTTCTATTATGGGCTTTCCACCATGATTGTTGGTTTGGGCGTGTGTTGACATTGCAGTCCACGCCATTATAGCGGCTATTATAATTCGTGTTTTTCTCATTTTGTTTTTAGGTAATCAACAAGTTTTTGTGTGGCGCGTCCGCGGTGACTTATTTTATTTTTGATATCGAGAGGCATTTCGGCAAATGTTTTGTCGTGACCTTCGGGCAAGAAAATAGGGTCGTAGCCAAAACCTTCGCTACCGGCTTCGAGGGTGGTTATAGTGCCGTTGACTATTCCTTCGAAATATTTTTTTTCTCCGTTTTCTATCAGACATATAGCGGTGCGAAAGCGTGCGTTGCGGTTGGTATGTCCTTGTAGTGCATTTAGGAGTTTGTTTACATTGTCGGCAAACGAGCAGTTTTCGCCTGCATATCTTGCCGAGTATACACCCGGCTCGCCGTTTAGGGCTTCCACTTCCAATCCTGTGTCGTCGGCAAAGCAGTCTAATCCGGTGCGACTATATACCCATTCGGCTTTTTGTGCGGCGTTGCCTTCGAGGGTGTCGGCAGTTTCGGGTATGTCGCCTTCGAGGCCTATTTCTTTAAGGCTTTTTATTTCTACTATGCCTTCGAGTAGGTTGCTTATTTCTTCGAGTTTATGTTTGTTGTTTGATGCAAATATCAAAGTTCTCATCTTATGCTATGTGTTTTTTATAGGTTTATGTTTAATTCTTTAGGGAAACAAAGGAAGTGCTTTGTTACCGATTTTTCCAAAAAGTGACGGTCCAATTGGTCGGAGGCTATGCTTATATCCGACGAGTGTTTGTCTTTGAACAGTATTTTTATTTCTTGGTCTTGAAAGTCGTAGGCGTGGTTTTCGAGTTTGCCCGAAGTTACAAACCAACTTGCATCGTCGACAGATATGTTGTATTTTTGGGCTATTTGTTTAGTGCATTGGTCTATGGTGCTTGGCTCAAACTCGGTGTCGGATATGTATATGCGGTTTAGTTTGCGGTCTATAAGTTTTTGCGATAGTTTCGACAGTATGAAGTCGTCGGAGTATTTCCATGCTTTCACCGCCGATATTATGTCGTAGTCGTCGAGCATCGAAAATAGTTCCAATATTTCTTCGTTTTGCTCAAAGTCGTTGTAGGTATAGTCGTTGGCAAGAAACTTTTTAAGCGGTGCCGAACATTCTATCTTGTGGTCGTTTTGCAAAAGATATTTGGCACGTTTAAGCGCTGTTATCATTATGCAGTCGGCACTTACCACTGTTTTGTGGAGGTATACCTGCCAATACATCAGACGGCGCGATATTATGAATTTCTCTATCGAGTATATTCCTTTTTCGTCCACTACTAGGTTGTCGTCGGTAACGTTAAGCATATTTATAATTCTTTCGGTGCCTATAATACCTTCCGACACACCTGTAAAAAAGCTGTCGCGTGCCAAATAATCGAGGCGGTCTACGTCGAGTTGGCTCGATACCAATTGGTGCAAAAAATGTTTGTGATAACTGTTTTCGAAAATGGCTATTGCAGTGTCCAGCGCTCCGCCAAATTCTTTGTTCATCTTTTGCATGAATATTTTAGATATATCTTCGTGCGAAATATCTGTTATCAACGTATGTTCCAACGAGTGCGAAAAAGGACCATGCCCGATGTCGTGTAGCAGTATGGCTATTTTTGCCGACAGCGCTTCGTGGTCGGTTATTTCTACGTTTTTGCATTTAAGCACATCTATGGCCAAGCCCATAAGATATGTGGCTCCAAGGGTGTGGCTGAAGCGGTTGTGTACTGCTCCGGGATATACCAAATACGACAAACCCAATTGTTTGATACGTTGCAGTCTCAAAAAATATGGGTGCGATATTATGTCGTATAATATATCGTTGTCCAAGGTCATGAATCCGTATACCGGATCGTTTATTATTTTTCGCTTGTTGGTTTGCATGGCGTTGCGTTTTTTTGTCGGTTTGTTTTATTTTAGTATCACTGCCATAAACACAGCGTCGGTGGTGCCTATGTTTTTTATGCTGTGGGTATCGCCGCCTCCGGTGAATACCACATCGCCACTATGTAGTACGGCTTTGGTACCGTTGTCGGTTACTTCCACTTCGCCTTCCAATATGTAGTATATTTCGGCTTCGGGATTGTGGGGGTGTTCTTTTATGCAGCTGCCTACCGGAATTACTATTCGGCTAAACATTAGGGCTTTGTCCATCATCTCGGCCGGTGTCAGTACCATTTCTTTGTATATGGTGCCTTCTATATTGCCGCTGTTTTCTACTTTTATTGTTTCTATTTCGTTTTTTAGTTTTATCATGATTGTTTAGTATTTATGTGTTTATATTATTTGCTTTCGAAAAAATCGTTTACTGTTTGGCATACCACAGTGTCGGCATGACGGCATAGGGCTATTTTGCCGTTGTCGGCAATGCGTTGCAAACGGTTTAGGTATTTGTTATGATATTCAAATTCTTTACGATAACGGTCGTTTTCTATTACGATGTAGTCGTAGTCGAAGGTGTAAAGTCCGGCCTCTATTATGTCTTCGTCGTACCACATTTCGGTGTATCCTTTACGGTTCATCAGTATAAAAGGTGTGTTTTGCGGATAGGCGTATAATGCAAGTATCTTAGCGTTTTTAGGCACGCCCATACTGTCCAAAAATTCTTCGGCACCCTTGTAGTTTTGCGCTGTTTGGTAGGAGCGGTCGTTGTAGTCGCGACGATTTTTTTGGTTCTTGGCCACGTCTACGGTCATTTTGGCGGTGGCTGTGCCTATCAGGGCAAAGACTATTGCGGTTGCCGCCACTTTGGTAGAAAGGTTAGGTATGGTTTTCAGCAGCAGTATGGTCAGCAGCAGGGTAGGGAGGAACAGAGTGTCGAGGAAATAATAGTCGTGGTCGGGCGCTTGCTTGGCCATAGCCACCACAAACATGCCATAACCCACCATACACAATGCCCATAGCCACCATAACGACAAGGCTTTGCTTTCTGTTTGTTGCTTCGTAACTCGTCGGTATATGCCAAACCCTATAGCCGCTATGGCAGTGGCTGCAAATATGTATTGCTGAAACTGACTGAAGTATTGGTATTTCCAATTTTCGGCGGCTTGTTTTACAAGGTCTATGGTGCTTCCAATGCTGTCGGTAGGCACCAATCCGCTTAAAAACATGGTGTCGTATGTTTCTCGCAAATGTTTGTTCCAAAGCATATAGCCCAATATGGCTGCCGCCGATAGTATCACTGAGGGAACTTTGTTCCACAGAGTGGTTTCTTTTCGCACAAAGCGCAAAAATTCAAATGCCAACACTGCCACCAACAATACTGCCAACGATGTGCGTACCATTACACTAAGTGTAAGCATAAGCATGGCAAGGTTGAAGTATTTTGTTTTGTTGCCATTGCTTAAATGTTTGGTATACATCCATAGCGCTGCTGCTGCCAGGGTGATGGCCGGTATGGATGGTATAAAACCGTTGGCGTAATAGGCATATACCGGCGATGTGATGGCTATCATGGCCACCAATAGGCCTTTGAGCCAATGCCCTCCAATACCTCTGCCCAAAAGGTATATAAACCATATACCGACAAGGGCCGTCAAAAATGTACACAATCGGAATATCCATGGCTGAGTGCTACCCGTAAGTTTCATTACCCCCGCCACTATGTATTCCATCAAAGGGAAGTCAACCGAGGTTATGGTGCTGCCACTATCGTTTTTCCACCAATGTGGATATTGCTTGTTGTATATCAGCGTTTCGGGGTGAAAGAGGTCGAAATCGTTGTTCAAAAAACCTATGGCTATCGAATAGCGGTCGGTTTGGCTCCACGAGTGTATGAACGCCGGAAATTCGTTCATATATCGGTATTGAACCACTATGCCTACCACCACTATGGCAAGCAAAGCCACTATCCAATGTTTTTTATCGAAAATATTACGGTCCATTTTGTGCAACAATTTACATATTAGGATTTTATAGCGTTGTGCTTAGTTTTTCAATACTACAAAGATACAATTTTTTTTTCAATAGTGTTGTTCTTTGTTTTCGGGTTCTGTAAGAATGCGATTCTCTCTCGCCACCTTGTCGAATTTTCCTCCCGATGTTTTGCC
Source organism: Bacteroidales bacterium (assembly GCA_017555745.1). GTDB lineage: Bacteria > Bacteroidota > Bacteroidia > Bacteroidales > P3 > HGM05376. Next base: position 27,338 of record JAFZFU010000049.1, on the reverse strand, counting down.
GATTTCCTCCCGATGTTTTTGGTGTTGCATCGCGAGGGAAAATAGACGAAATCGGGGGCAATTTTTTATACCCGGGTTTCATCTTCGCGACGGTATACCGTCAATCTCGTCAAACCCGGGTCTGAGGGAATTGACAGTATACCGTCAATTTTAGGGACTTTTTTCGTTTTTTTGCCACTACTTTTTATTTTATTTTATAACATGTCATTTTTTTTAGTATCTTTGCAGTGTGATAGAATATTGGTAGAAAGGTTTAATATATGGAATGTCAGTGCGTTGGTGTGAAATAGTGCTGACAGCCGGCGTTTTCCGATATATTGGATTTATCTCAAAAATAATTCTGTAAAACAATGTAAATGAGTACAAACAATATAGTATTAACTAAAACTTGAAAAAGATGAAAAAGTTTATTTTATCGATTGCCTTGTTGGGAGTATTGACAACCACTTTCGCACAATACTCAATTACAATTATTCCTATTATCGACAAGAGAATGGAGATTGGTTTTTATAATACTTTTCCTTTCCTTTCGTTTAGCGATGAGGTGGTAAATTCCGGCTACAATTTTACGCAGATGCATGCTGCAGAGGGTAGTATGTTTAATCCGGGTGCATATTTTGCTTATGGTATCACTCGAGATTGGAACAGTGATGTTTTGTCTACCGAAAATATGCTGAAATTTGGCTTTTCTAAATCCAAATATACACTTAAGGGCGAAGATTGGATTTCTTATTCCATGACCGGAACAGAAGTAGATAGTTATTTGCCGAATTATGAAAATACCGTTACTCCTTTCAATGTTGACTATGAAGATTATTATCTATCTCTGCAATATGATTACTTTCTTAAATTTCATTTGATGGATAATGATTTGGAAGCAGCACTCGGAATATTTGTTGCAGCCACGTTTAATTTGTTTAGTATATATAATTTCTCGGTAGATGGCGGTCCTCAAGTTAAATTGGCATATAAGATTGATAATGTCTATTTTGCTGCCACATTGGGCTATGATCTTTTAACCGGATTGGGTATTGGCGAAAATATGTTTTCCGAGTATGGCGATAGTGCCGATAAATACAGAACACTTATAAGTCGAAATCCGGTAATGTACGGAATAGGAGTCGGTTATTTATTTGATTAACGATATATTAAAAATGACATACAAGTGATATAAATTGTATGCCATTTTTTATAGATATTTTAGAGACTTTTTTGCAAGGATAGTTTGTTATGGATTTAATAATCTTTGCTTTATAATTGCTGATTTGTTTTTGGAGACTATTTTTTTGTTTTATTTTCTATAACATATCATTTTTTTTAGTATCTTTGCACTATGGTTGAATATTAATAAAACAACTTAATATGAAGAATATCAGTATGCTGATGCATATAAACTGCACAATCATCGTTTCCGAAGCTATACTTAAAAAAATATGGCATTGCTTGTCGTGGCAATGACGATGGGCGTTTGGTTTTGATATTCGACATTATAGATGTGGATGAATATAAACAAAATGTATATTAACTAAAACACGTAAAAGATGAAAAAGTTTATTTTATCGGTTGCTTTGTTGGGAATGTTTGCAACCACTTTCGCACAGTATTCAATTAGAATTATTCCTATTATTGACAAACGAATGGAATTTGGTTTTCATAATACTTCCAATTTCTTTTCTTCTACCGGAGATTTAGTTCAACTTGGTACCAATTACCATGCACGTTTAAACAGCGTAGAAGGTAATTTCTTCAATCCTGGTTTGTATTTTGCTTATGGTCATACTCGCGATTGGAATAGTTCGCTTATTTCGACCGAAAATTTGGTGAAAGTTATGGTTTATAAGAGAAATTATACTTTGAATTTTGAAGAATGGCGACTTGATAAACCCGAATTTAACGATCTTGCATTGCCCGGCGATACTTCAAGTGTAATGTACGACGATCTAATCTTATCGTTCGGTGATGATTTTATGTTGAAATTTCACTTAATGGATGATCAATTGGAAGCATCGGCAGGTATATTTTTGGGAGTTAATTTAAATCCGAAAAACTTATTTAGCATGTCTTTTTATGGAGGACCTCAAGTTAAGGTAGCATATAAGATGGATCAAATTTATTTTGCAGCCACTGTAGGTTACGATTATTTGACCAAAATTGGACTTATGGATGCTTTATTAGCTGAATTCCTCGATTCAGACAATGCTTATTCTTCTCTTACAAAGAATAATCCAATTTTCTTTAGTATAGGATTGGGCTATTTATTTGAATAATGATATATTAAAAAATGGCATACAGATAGTATTTGTGTATGCCATTTTTATCGATATTTTAGGCGATTTACTGAGAAAAAACTTATCGTTGTTTTGTAGTTTTTTTAAGAAATTGCCTTTGGTTTATATGTAAGGTATTGATTTAATTAAAAAATGAAGAAATAATATGCGATATATTTCTGTTAATAGTTGCACAAGGGTAATGGGGCTGCTTTTGATGATGAGCGTTTCGTTTTCGATGGCACAATCGTTTGATTATAAAAAATATAATGGACTTTATAGTCAAGGCGATATACCCGATGATATGCGTAAAACGGTACAAGAACTTTACGAAGAGGACCGTGGCCGTATGGAACAGTTTACTACCAAGCGCAAAAGTCGTCGTAGCGAGGGTATACTCGAATGCAGCTATGCCATAAACAAGATGGTGCAAGGTGGTCGTATACTTTATGGCGACCCTATTACTCAGTGGATAAACCGCATAGCCGATACTTTACTAAAAGACGACCCACAGTTGCGTGGCGAGCTTAGATTTTATACCTACAAAAGTCCCGCAGTTAATGCTTTTGCCACAGGTCAGGGCATGATATTTGTCAGTACGGGGTTGGTGGCACGTTTGACAAGCGAGGCTGAAATGGCCTTTATACTCAGCCACGAAATAGTGCACTATGTAAACAATCACACTTGGGAAAACATATCCACCAAAGCCGAAGAAGGCAATCGCCGCCGCGATATAGACAACATAATAAACAAGCACAACCGCAGTCATCGTATGGAGGTGGAAGCCGATAGTTTGGGTATGCTGGCTTATTATTTGCCAAGTGCATACTATACCAAGGTGGCCGACGATGTGATGAATATTTTGTTGTATTCGGACTATGCCATGGGCAATATTCATTTCGATACCACCTATTTCGATTCGCCATACTACACTATGCCTTCCGAAATATGGCTGAAAACAATAAAACCTATCGAAGTAGATGAAAACGAAGTGGATACCAATAGTACACACCCTAACATAGGCAAGCGTAGGTCTCTTACTTATCGCCTTGCCGCCAATGTGCCGGAAGAAGGTGAAAAATTTTTGTGTATTACCGATGAGGAATTTAAACAAATACAATATCTCTCACGTATGGAAACCATACGCCAATTGGCTATAGCCGGTGCTTATGTGAGAGCGTTTTACGATAGTTGGTGTTTAATTAAACAATATCCCGACAACGAGTTTTTGAACCGCACTATGGCTTTCAGCCTTTATGCAATGGCAGCATATAAAACAAAATATAACAACAACAATATGATAGGAACCTATCAAGATGTTGAAGGTGAGATACAAAACCTATATCATTGTTTCGTAAAGATGAAAGCACCCGATATAAATATATTGGCGATAAGAGAATTATACAATTACTGCCAAAAATTTGGACTGGATGTTGCCACCAACAATACCCTTACCGATGCGGTGCAGATGTTGACCTACAAAAATGAACTGAAACTTGACACTTTTTCGCGTGAAGTACCTAAAAAGGAAGAAGCACAAGCCATCGATACCGCTGCTTCGCAAAAGAAGTTGAGTAAATATGAACGTCTAAAACGAGGAGGCAAAGCCACAGCACAAGTGGCGGATAAGAGAGCAATGGCCTTTGTGGATTATTTTGAAAAGGGTAGCGCTTTCGAAACAATGTTTAACAATGTATTGGCCGATACTGCCAAAAGCACAGCTGAAGATAAGAAAATGTTGGTACTTAGTCCTTCTTATAAATGTTATAAATCAGATGGAGATATAGACATAAAATCTTCGGATCAAAAAGAGAATTATTTTATCGAAACCATAAACGAGGCTTTTGAATATAGCGACAAAGAAGCTATACAATACAGCGGACACCTATTGAAAAAATACACTACAGATACGTTCTACAATCAATATATGGCATTAAATGAGTGGTTGCGCGAAATAGATTTGGATATGCCTATTATGCTTTTGTCGCAGCCCGAAGCCGAAAAAGTATTTGCGGCCTATGATGTGGATAAAGTGGTTATAATGGGTGTACAAGCTGTGGCATGGCGTGGTCCTAGTGGATTTCCCATACCATTGCCATATACGCTATATAGGAGAGTAGCCAATAGATGCGGTACTCGTTTGGCAACGATAACGATGGACACAAAAGGCACGCCTTCTACTGCTCGTAAGTACGAAAGCAATAAGAACGACGAAACAGCTTTGATAAAACAATATGTACACAACACTGTAAGCGAAGCTAAAAATCCCGGATACTTGGGTAAGCATTTTGTGGTAAGTGTGTTGGCTGATCCTTTTATAAACTTGGTAGAAAGCGATGATGATTTGTATGGTGTCGGTTTGGGATTTGGTGCGGAATATGGAGCTAAAATAGAATTTGTAACAAGTAAGAGTTTGTCATTGATAACTGAGGCTACGACCTATAAATTGAGTGATATAAATTTCTTAAATATGCAATTAGGTTTGAGAGTTTATGTGAGCAAATCATTTGCACCTATTGGCGAATATATTCAGATAGGAGCCAATGCAATACTTAGTGATATGGAAAGAATGGATAATGCCAAACTTCCTATATCGGGAGCATTGAGCGCAAATGTTGGTCGTACATATATTTTTAATGATGCATTGCAGTTGGATATATATTATGGCCTATCGTTACCTCTTATAAAACAAGATGGATTTAATATTATGCCTCACAACTATTTAAGATTAGGAATAAGTATAGGATTTCTTCCTTTTTAATACGATAATATTAATTAAATGAATAAGATTATGAGAAAAAAACTTTTATTAGCAACGTTGTTTGTTTCCTTATTTGCAGGAAAAGTATATTCACAACTAGGTGCATACACAATAGATGTGGGATATATGCAATCTATACGTTATGAGTTGGGGTTGATGAGCCCAATCAGTTCGGAACTGATAACTAACGAAGAGTCGGCTTTCGGCTGGTATCGTATGACTCCAACCGAATTTTCTACCGGATTCAGTCCTATTGCTTATTTTAGTATTGCCGGAGAGGTTAATGTATCGGAAGATATATTTTCGTTTGAATATAGAATTAAAACGGGATACCAAAAAATGAATTATAAATTTGCGGGTGATATTATAGGAGGTTCGACTGATGTTTATAGCTACACTTGTGATGGTTCGAAAGTGTATTTCAGTATTTCCGGATTCGCAGAGTTTTTGATGTTGAATAGCAATTTGCGTATTGGTTTGGGTGGCGGTTTATTGGCTAAATTCCCATTGGGCGTTTCTCTCCAAGATCTTGATAGCCCTTTCCCCGATATGATTGATTTTGCTGTTAATCCCGAACTAAAGGCTATATATTATTTCGGTGATTTTTATGTGACAGCATTCGCCGGTATGGAAATAGGAATCACACCCCCATATCTTGGAATGAGTTTTGTTACCGATGTAAGAGCCAACAATACTTACGTGGGGGTTGGAGTAGGATATCATATTAATAGATAAACATAAAATACTATAAACTAAAAATACATACAGATAATGAGAAAATTAATTTTGACAGTAGCTATGATTGCTACATTTACTTTAAGTGCATACTCACAATATGGTGGTAGCGATTTTTCTGAGACGAATTTTAAACTAGAAGGAGGTGTTATGATTCCTAATAATGGTGCTTTTTCGCTAAGTTCCGATGGATTTAACGGACAATCGAGTGATAAAGACGGCTTATTTAATCTAGAGGTAACCCAAATTATGGAAAGCCATAAACCTATATTCTATTTGGGATTTGGTGGCGATACCAAGACTAGAATAGAATCTTTGTCAAGAGGATTTGTCTTCAGAGTAGGATACGAAAAAGATGTGTATACCGTAATTGGAACAAAGACACCATCTGCTCCTGTTTCGGACTATAATCCTGAATATAGATACTGCTATAATGCATCAAGACTTCATTTAAACTTTTCTTACTACATTACATTACTACTGCTTAATGAAGATCTTCAGATAAGTGCCGGTGCAGGTATACTTCCAACTTTTGTATTAGGCACAACTCCTAAAAGCTACAACGGTCTTGAAACAGGATTTATGGACAATTTTATGCTTGGCTTTAATCCGGAAATAAAAGTGTGCTACTATATCAATAATTTTTATGTTGCAGCATCGTATTCTTTTGTTAGAAACGTTACGGATTCGTATTTTGGCTTAGAAGAAGGTTTTGGTTTGAGAAGAAACTATAATATACTAAGCCTTGGTTGTGGATATCACTTTAATAGAGATTAATAATAAACTAATACATTATGAGAAAAATAATATTAACACTGGGTATATTGCTTTCGATAGGAGGTATGGCCTCTGCTCAGAAAGCAGAACTTAGCGAACGTGATGAATTTATACGTTACGAAAGTTCGCTATTGGGAATGGACGAAAACAACTACTACGTATTGGTAGGATATTCGTACGATAAAAAAGATAACTATAAAGGTACTATACTTTATACTTATGATAAGAATTTGAAGATAGTCGACAAAACAAACATCGACGAAAAAACACGTGAAGTGGCTACCGATGCTTTTGTAACCGACAACAAAATATCGATGATTCGTGCTGACTATAACGGCGGTAAAATACATTGTCATGTGATAGATAAGGCGACAAAGAAATGCGATACAAAAACTTATTTTGATGACAACTTAGATAGAAGAGATCGTCTATTGTTATCTACTGCAAAGTCGGCTGACGATTCGTTGTTCTTTGCCATGAAAACCGTATACAATGCAAAGGACGAAAGTATAAAATCGTCGAAAATGATATTGTTCGACAACGAACTTAACGAGTTGTGGCAAAAAGAGTATTTTGCACCGGCATCGTCGTTGTTTTTGACTAACGATGGAGAAGTAATAGCTGTGGGCCATTATATCACCGACGACAATAATTCAGTAGTACGTTTTACCACTATAAACGGCGATGATGAAGTATATGTAGACGAAGAATTTCAAAACTTTAGAATAGGCGATATTAATGTTGCTGCTTGTAACAACGATGAGTTGATTATGTATGGTCTTATCAAAAGCGACGACAAGCGATTAGATAAAATTGGTAGAACCTACTATAAAGGATTCTTTAGCTTTACCTACAACTTAAAAACACGAGCAATAGGCACCATAAACAAATATGATTTCACCGCCGACGACTACAAGATAATAATGAACCAAAAGGCTGGAAAAAAACTTAAAGTTGCTGATGTTGCCTTTTTGCAACCTTTGGAAGTATTGCCAACCTCGGATGGTGGTGTAGTGGTGGCCTACAACCCCGATTACGAAACAGTGATAAAATCGCAGTATGGTACGAGTATGTATAAAAGCAAAGAATCGGTATTGCTATGGCGTTTACGTCCCGATGGAACTATAGCTTGGCACAATGGTTTTAGAAGAATTATGAATACTGGTATGTTTGAGAATTCATGGTATACACCTCATTATATCACCGAAACAGACGAAGTGGTGTTTATAGTAGAAGATGACCTAAAAGATAAATTGGATAACGAATCGCCTGTAAAAATTGTATCGAAAAGTTACGCTTACGAAGCCAGCAAACCTGCAGGAAAATTGCCTACCCGTATATCGATGATACGCTTCGATAAAGATGGAAATATGACCAAAGAACCTTTGCATAGCGAGAAGAAAATGCTTTTGGTAGGCAAACATTATGTATTGGATAATGGCAAAGCAGTATTACTTTATGTGTCAAACAAGAAAGAACCGGGCGGTTTGATACGTATAGATATTAAATAGATGAATAATCTTTTTCTAAAAACAAAATATTGAAAAACAGCTGATTTAAGGATTATTGTTTGTCTGTCGGATAAATAATAATCCTTAATTGTTGTATATGTGAGAAAAAAAATGTAATTTTGCAAACGATAAAGTATTAACAAATAAAGAAAATATAGATGGAAATTATATCGAACAGAATATTGCAAATGTCTGAAAGTGAAACATTGGCAATGACACAGATAGCTCGCGAATTGAAAGCACAAGGCAAAGACGTAATCAGTTTAAGTATCGGCGAACCCGACTTCAACACTCCCGAAGCAGTGAAAGAAGCAGCCAAAAAGGCTATCGACGAAAACTTTACTCACTATCCTCCCGTACCCGGATATGCTGATTTGCGTGAGGCTATAAGCAAAAAATTCCTTCGCGACAACGGCTTGGAATACAAACCTGAGCAAATAGTAGTAAGTACAGGTGCTAAACAAAGCATCTATCAAGTGGTAATGGCTCTTATCAACCCCGGCGATGAAGTTATTATACCTACTCCTTTTTGGGTATCGTACAAAGAAATTGTAAAAGTAGCCGAAGGTAAATGTGTATACGTTCCAACCAAAATAGAAAACGATTTCAAAGTTACTCCACAACAATTGGAAGAAGCTATTACTCCTCGTACAAAACTTATTATGTTCTCTAGCCCAAGCAATCCTACAGGTATGCTTTACACCAAAGAAGAATTAAAAGGAATAGCCGAAGTTTTGGAACGTCATCCTAACGTATTTGTAATGGCCGACGAAATATACGAACACATAAACTTCGAAGGTAAACACGAAAGTTTGGCTCAATTCCCATCGGTAAAAGAACAAGTTATCACTGTAAATGGTGTGGCTAAAGGTTTTGCCATGACAGGATGGAGAATAGGATTTATAGGTGCTCCACTTGTAATAGCTAAGGCTTGTAACAAATTGCAAGGACAAGTAACTAGTGCTACATGCTCTATAGCACAACGTGCCACTATCGAAGCTATGCTTATGGATCCTACTACAAGCGAAGATATCATAAATATGCGTAACAAATTTAAAGAACGCAGAGATTTGGTGTACAAACTATTGAGCGAAATACCAAACGTAAACGTACGTATGCCTCAAGGTGCTTTCTATTTCTTCCCTGAAGTAAGTGCATACTATGGAAAATCGTACAAAGATTATACTATCAACAATAGTACCGATTTGTGTATGTATTTGTTGTACGAAGCTAATGTTGCTACTGTTCAAGGTAGTGCTTTCGGCGATGATACTTGCATCCGTTTAAGCTACGCTACAAGCGAAGACGTACTTGTCGAAGCTATACGTCGTATAAAAGAAGCATTGGCTAACTTGAAATAATTTTTTTGAAAGTTGTTTTTTTATATTGAAAAGGTCGTGAATAACTCACGACCTTTTTTATTTCTATTATTTCTTAATTTGAATTATAAATGACTATCTCTGTTTCAAGGGAAGTTTTGTTTCTAGTTCTAAAAGTTTTCTACAGCTTCGGTGGCTGCTTCCCAATCTTCCATAAGTTTTTCCAACCTGTTTTTTAGCTCTTCGTATGTTGTGTAAAAATTAGGGTCGTTGGCTATCGATTGAGGGTCCGAAGCCAATATTTCGTCTTTTTGGGCTATCTCGTTCTCGGTAGTCTCTATTTCTTTTTCAATTTTTTCTACGGTGCTACGCAGTTTGCGTAGATCGCGTTCGCGTTGTTTCGACTGTTCGTAATTGAGTTTGTTTTGCGATACGGTAGGAGCACTTTTTTCGGCTACTGCTTTTTTCTCTATTTCCAAAGCTTGCAGGTCTTCTATTTTGCGGTATTCCAAAAACTCGAATATATCGCCTTTAAACTCTTTTATTGTATGATTTTTAAACTCGTATAGAGTGTCGGTGAGTCCTTGCAAAAAGTCGCGGTCGTGGCTTACTACTATTAGTGTTCCGGTATATTGTAAGAGGGCATTCTTTAAAATGTCCTTAGAGTTCATGTCCAAGTGATTGGTAGGTTCGTCTAATACAAGTAGGTTGCATGGAGTAAGCAATAATTTAGCCAGTGCCAAGCGTGCTTTTTCGCCACCCGATAGCACCTTTACTTTCTTTTCTATATCATCTTCGTCGAACAAAAAACTGCCAAGTATATTTCTTATTTTGGGTCGTATGTCGCCTACTGCTATTTGATCGATTGTGTCGAACACTGTTTTTTCGCCATCGAGGAGGGCTGCTTGGTTTTGCGCAAAATATCCTATCGACACTTGATGTCCAAGTTTAAATACTCCCGAATAGTCGTCGATTTCGCCTATTATTATCTTTGCCAACGTCGATTTTCCTTCCCCGTTCTTTCCTACAAAAGCTGTTTTGCTTCCTTTGGGTATAATAAAATTTAGGTCGTTCAGTATCTGTTTGTCGCCATAGGCTTTATAAAGATGTTCGGTTTCTACCACTACTTTGCCCGAGTGTGGGGCTGGAGGAAATTGGAAATGTATACTTTCGTTACTTACTTCGTCGAGTGATATTTTATCCATTTTTTCCAACATCTTCACTCGGCTTTGTACTTGTTTGGCTTTTGTGGCTTTGTATCTGAAGCGTTCTATAAAACTTTGTATTTGTGCTATTTCTTTTTGCTGGTTATTTAAAGCCGACAATTGGCTGCTGCGTCGTTCTTCCATCAATACCACATATTCCGAGTAGTTGGCTTTGTAGTCGTATATCTTACCTGCCGTTATCTCGATAGTTCTTTTGGTTATATTGTCGAGAAAAGTACGGTCGTGACTTACAAGTATTACAGCACCGGGATATGTGCTCAAAAACGATTCCAACCACTGTATTGATTCTATGTCTAAGTGGTTCGTAGGTTCGTCGAGGAGTATAAAGTCGGGGCGTTTAAGTAGTATTTTAGCTAATTCTACACGCATTTGCCAGCCGCTGCTAAATTCGGTTATAGGGCGTGCAAAGTCGTTGTGAGTGAAACCAAGTCCGATCAATATTTTTTCGCATTGTTCGCGTCGGTTGCTTCCGTCAAGCATTATTATATGTTCGTTTACATCGTGGTGGCGGTTTAACAGTTGTTCGTATTCTTTAGAATCGTAGTCGGTACGATTGGCTATTTCGTTGGTAAGGTTTAGCAGTTCGGCTTCCAAAATATCTATTTGTTCAAACGCAGTCAGTGCCTCGTCTATTATGGTACGACTGCTGTTTGGTATCATTTCCTGGGGCAGATAACCTATTGTTTGGTCTTTTGCCACCACTATGGTGCCTGTTTCGGGTTGTTGTATGCCGGCTATTATTTTCAGTAGTGTCGATTTCCCGGCTCCGTTTTTACCCACAAGACCTATGCGGTCGCGGTCGTTGATATTGAAGGTTACGTTGTCGAAAAGGTTTGTGCCCGTAAATTGTATTGATAAATTATTTACCGAAATCATAATCCTGCTTATCCTTACAATAAAAAAGAGCTATTCTGCAATAGCTCTTTTTTACTTATTAATATTTAAATGTATTGTCTATATTAAAATCTATTATTGTAGCTCAAATAAAACCGGCAAGTTAAATTGTACACGTACTGGTTTTCCACGTTGTTCACCGGGTGCCCATTTAGGCATCGATTTTACCACGCGAAGTGCTTCTTGTCCGCATCCGCCTCCGATATCACGCAAAACCTTTGCATCGCTTATCGAACCGTCTCTTTCAACCACAAAAGTCAAGAATACACGTCCGGTAATACCACTTTCTTTTGCAGCTTGAGGATATTTGATGTTCGAGTATAGATACTTAAACAATTCGTCGTCGCCACCGGGGAATGAAGGTTGTTTTTCAACTACGGTAAAGATTGTAGTTTCTTCTTCTTCCACTTCTTCTTGTATTTCTACTTTCACTACCGGAACGTCGGGTTTGCTTATGTCGTTAGCGTCGATAATTTCAAGTTTGTGTTCAATTTTTACGTCATCGTCCACAATGTTAATATCTTCACTCAACTTTACCTCAGGTTCTGGTGGTGGAGGAGGAGGGGTATCTTCCGCAGTTTGGATAATTTGTTCTTCAGGAATTTCCATTACTGTTGTTTGAGTAAAGGTAGATTCCTCTTTCTCGTAACTTTTCCAGTTAAAAGCCACAAGAGCCACTGCCAAAGCAAATGTCAATCCTATTTCCAAAAATAGAGTTTTTTTGCTTTCTAAGTCAGCTTTCGGTGTTTTTTTTGCTTCCATAATAAATTATTTTTTAGTTACTTATAATAATATTCTTCGAAAGAGAACGCTCTCTTTCAGAATGCTAAATTAGTACTTTTTTTTCACTTGTGCAAGTGATTTTGTGAAAAAATCTTTTTTCTTCCTATATTATATTGTCACTTAGTCTCTTAAAAGAGAAAAAGGGTGTCGTTTGGGAGACACACCCTTTTCGGATAGATATTGGATGTTTAGGGGGGGATAATATTCTTGTTTTTTTATGACTTCAATCGTCAAAGTCGTACCACCAAGTGTAGGGAAGTGTATTGGCAAATATTCTCACCAGTATTCCGCTGTCGGTATATAGTAGCGATTGTTCCGTTATATCGTTTTCTATTTCTATGTTATAGAATACTCCATATTTTGCTGTCTCTATTTTTTCAACATCATTAATTTCGTAGTTATAGTATGTGTTCATAAAGTTTTCTTGTACAATGTCCGGCAAATCGTTATACTCGATTTCTGTTTTGGTGTATATCCATAGTCCTGAATACGAAAACCATGCTTCTTTTTCTTCGCCATAGTAATCGAAATCGACTACAGAATAATTGTTTACGTAAAACCAATTCACATTAGTGGCATCGGGGTAATAATCGTAAAAAACTTCTATTATTGATGAGTTTGGTGTATATCCGTTATCATCGTCGTCGCAACTTGCTATCATTGTCGTTATTACAGCTCCAATTATCAAAATCAATATCTTTTTCATATTACGTTTGGTGTTTTTGTGTTTTTGGTATAATAAACACTGTAAAAGCACTAAAGTTCACCTACTGCAAAAAAAAGTACTTGTAATTATATCTTTATTCAAATTTATTTCTGTAATATTGTGTAAAATCAATGATTTAGCTTTTCTATTTAGTGAAAAAATTATACTAAATATTGATATGTACAACTTGTAAAATTCATGGTATACCGTCAACTCTGTCAAACCCGGGTGTGGTGGATTTGATGGTATACCATCGCGAAGTTGAAATCCGGGTGTAAAAAAATACCCTATTATCGTCTGTTTTTCTATCGCGACGTTGTTGGAATTTCCTCGTGATGTTTTAGAAATTTCCTCGCGAGGATAATTCTGCTGCCTCACGAGGAAATTTTATCCCTGTCATAATTGTATGTCAAAATAAAAACTAAAGTGTGAATTCTTTAGTTTTCAATAAAATAATCTAATCCTAATTTGTATCCTTTCAATCCCAATCCCGATATGCTCCCTACGCATACTTGCGATAGGAGAGAAGTATGTCTAAAGCTTTCGCGTGCTGCTATGTTCGATATATGAATTTCTAACACAGGTGTTTTTATAGCCGATATGGCATCGCGTATAGCTACCGATGTATGGGTGTATCCTCCGGCATTTAGCAAAATGCCATCGTATTCAAAACCAACTTGATGGAGCTTGTTTATTATTTCGCCTTCCACATTACTTTGGTAGTATTCTATATCTACATCCTTATACTTTTGGCAAAGTGTTTCAAAGTATTGTTCAAAACTGTCGCTACCATAAATTTCGGGTTCTCTGATACCTAATAAATTTAGATTAGGACCATTTAGTATTAATATCTTCATGTTGATAAACAGTGTTTTATCTGTGTTTTACAATTCTCTTTCGTTTTTCAAAGATACGAATTTATTCTAAACTATTATTTTTCTACTCAAAAAAAACTGTCGAATATATTGTCAGAAATTGCACAGAGTGTACTAATTCATTGTGCTGTAATAAAAATTCGCCTACGAGTTAATATCATAAAAAAATCTCCGTAGGACATTTGATCCATACGGAGACTAACAACTATAACTATATATAAATGGATTCTTTTTTTGTTTATCTCTGTGGTTATGCAAACATGCGTTCTATTAATTCGTTGTATCGTTCCATAACCAATTTTCGTCTTACTTTCAGTGTCGGAGTAAGTATCTCGTTCATTATCGACCATTCTTCCGGCACCAATTCGAATTTCTTTATTTTCTCGGTTTCACCAAAAAACTCGTTGTATTTATTTACTTCTTTTGTATAACGTGCCAATACCTTTGGGTTTTTAAGTACATCTTGAGGTGTTGTAAACACCACATCATGACGTTTGCACCAACATTCCAAAAAACTCATTTCCGGAGATATAATAGCTGCCGCATATTTTTGATTTTCACCTACAACTACGATGTTTTCTATAAATGGACTTTCCGAAAATTTTTCTTCTATGGCTTGTGGGTTCACGTATTTGCCATACGATGTTTTGAATAGGTTTTTAAGTCGTCCCACAAGTACTAATTGTCCCTTATCGGTAAAGCGTCCAAGGTCGCCGGTGTGTAACCAACCTTCGCTATCAAACACTTGCTTTGTAAGTTCTTCGTCTTTGTAGTATCCCATCATTAGGTTGTGTCCTCGGCAAAGCACTTCGCTTGTGTTTTCGTCTATTTTTATTTCCACTCCCGGCAAAGGAAATCCCACTGTGCCGACTTCTCTACCATACTTTTGTCGGCAACTTACGGCTATTACCGGCGATGTTTCGGTCATGCCGTAACCCTCGTATATAGGCATGCCTATTGCACTGAAAAAGGATGCTAATCGAGGTTGAATGCCGGCGGCGCCACTTACCACTATATCAAAATTACCACCTATATTTTTGCGTATTTTGCTGTATACCAATTTGTCGGCTATGGCATGTTTAAAGTTGTATTCTTTGCTTCTGTCGCAGTCTTGTATTTTGTATTGTTCGGCTAAATCTATGGCCCAATAAAACAATTTTTGCGATAGCCCTCTCATTGTCTTACCTTTGCAATATATTTTATCATAAAAGCGTTCCAATACTCGTGGCACAGTGCTCATCATTGTGGGGCGTACTTCTTTGATGTTTTCGGCCAATGTTCCTAAACTTTGAGCGTAAAATATCGTCATTCCAAGATATTGATACAAAAATACCAACATTCTTTCGTAGGCATGGCATAGTGGTAAAAAACTGAAGGCTCTATTCGACCATTTGGCAGGTGTTTGTCGTAGATTCATAAGTTGTTGTACTATACTGTAGTGCGAAAGCATTACACCTTTTGGCACTCCCATGGTCCCACTTGTATACATTATGGTGGAGCAATGGGCCGGCTCTATCGAATTTTTGCGAGATTGCAGTTCTTCGGCGTTGGGAAATTTATTGCCCAATTCCACCAATTGGTTCAAATAAGGTCTTGTTCCTCTGTCAATAAAAGTGTATATCTCTTTTAAATATTTTAGTTGGGGATAGATGGATTCTATTTTGTTTAGTACCGAGTTGCCTTCCACGAAAGCAATTTTTGCTTCACAATGATTTAGTATATATAAATATTCGTTTTCTGTTATGGTAGGATAAATAGGTACAGATATTGCTCCGCATTGCATTATGGCCATATCCAAAATGTTCCATTCGGGTCTGTTGGAACTTATTATGGCTATTTTGTCGCCCGATTTTATACCCAGATGAATGAAAGCATAACTAATCGAATTGGCAAGACTGATGTATTCATCAATGTTGTAGATTCGCCATTTGTCGTCTACTTTACCGGCCAAGACATCCGATTGCGAAGGATATTTTTCTTTGCGATATTCTAAAATATCAAATAAGCGTTTAATTTCTTCCATAATTTCATAGTTTTTATTGCTTTCATAAATGCAAAAGTAATTCCTTTTTGTAATAGCTTAATATAAAAAGGGATAGAGAAACGATTATATGGGCGAAATTGCTAAATATGGGGTGAAATTCCGAATATTGTGGTTGAATATTCTATTTTTCGAGAATAAAAACCTGCAAAAAACGATAAAAAACACCTCTTTTTTCTCGTGAAAGACTATAAAATCTAATTTTTCTACCTGTTGGAACATTATTTTTTCTGATTCGTTTTTGTGTGTAAACCGAGGCCTGTATTTATTCCATAATACTGTATCTTAAACTTGAATTTCCAAAAATAGGAGAATTTCTATATTTCTCGGTTGTATTTGGTGTTATGGAACGTGGTTCTGTTTAGGCAATGCTTTATAATTTTCTATTTTGCATATTACATAAAATATAGTATCTTTGTAAATATCGAAGCTATATATAATTTTAGTGTATCGTGTTTATAATTAGATGATAAACTATAAAAATGATGATTTTATTATATCAGTTTTTGGTGCGAGAGCAATAAAAAATATGGCTTTGTTTTGTTAATAGGCACTATGCAGATAAAGATATTTTTGTTTTTATGTGTTTAAACTAATATTTTTATTGGCATTTGTAAACCGATTAAAGAATAATAATATGTCGAAAAAAATACCAAATAATCTAATCGAGCGTAGCAATATTATAAAATTAGTATTGTTTGTAGTCTTTTTTGCTTTTGTGTTTATTGTAATTTTCAAACCGTTTAACTCCAATAAATTTTTGACTATCTCGACCGATCGTTTTGTAGCGTATGCCTCTATAATAGTGGCTATAGGGTTAGGTGTTTTAATTGTTAGTAGGCTGTTGATGTATATATATTACAATCGTAGCCATAAAGAGATGTCGTATTTCAATTATGTAGTGTGGGTTTTGGTGGAGATATTATCAATATCGTTGTTTTGTAATCTTTTTGCATGGCTTATAGGTACACGCGAAAATGGGTATTTCGATATACTTTCCGACACTTTTACTTATACTTCGGCTATTTTGTTCTTGCCATACGTTATCACACTGCTTTATTTTGAGTTGTTGGAAAAGAACGTGGATTTGGAAAAGTTGAAATCCAAAAGCACTCCGACCGATATCTCGGTAACGTCCTCAGTCGATCATCTTGCTGATAAGCCTCATCTGATAAATTTCCACGACGATAAGGGCCATCTTAAACTTTCTGTAAGCATAGACAATTTGTTTTATTTTGAGGCTGCCGACAATTATGTAAATATATATTATAAAAATAAGGAGAAGGTGTCGAAGTTCTGTTTGCGAAACACTTTGAAGAATTTGGAAGCAGAAATGTCGAACTATAAAATGATACGATGTCATCGTTCTTTTATAGTTAATTTCCAAAAAGTGAAAGTGCTTCGCAAGGAAAAAGACGGCTTATATTTGGAGTTGGATAATAAGGATATACCCGATATTCCCATATCTAAAACATACTCACAAAAGGTACTTGAACTTTTTTCGGAATAGTAAAGAAATAAAAAAAGGAGTCACTTTTCGGCGACTCCTTTTTTCTATATAAAGTATTACAATTAGTCACCCAATGTAGCAACCATAACGGCTTTGATAGTATGCATACGGTTTTCTGCTTCGTCGAATACTATAGAGTTTTCGCTTTCGAATACTTCTTCAGTAACTTCAACGCCATCTAAACCGAATTTTTTGAATACATCTCTTCCCACTTGAGTTTCTAAGTTGTGGTATGCAGGCAAGCAGTGCATGAATTTACATTTTGGATTGCCGGTCATTTCCATCATCTTAGCGTTAACTTGGTAAGGTTTCAAAAGAGCTATACGTTCAGCCCATACTTCATCTGGTTCACCCATACTTACCCATACGTCGGTATATAAGAAGTCGCAACCTTTTACGCCTTCTTCAACGTTGTCGGTAATAGTAACTTTAGCACCTGTTTCTTTAGCTATAGCTTGACAAGTATCTATAAGTTCTTGGTCTGGTTGTAAACCTTTAGGAGCAACGATTCTTACGTCCATACCCATTTTTGCACCACCTACCATAAGGCTGTTACCCATATTGTAACGAGCATCGCCAATGTAAGCGTACGATACTTGGTTAAGAGGTTTGTCGATGTGTTCGCTCATTGTAAGGAAGTCGGCAAGAATTTGAGTTGGGTGGAATTCGTTGGTAAGACCATTCCATACAGGAACACCTGCATATTTTGCCAATTCTTCTACTGTGTCTTGTTTGAAACCACGATATTCGATACCATCGTACATACGACCCAATACGCGAGCAGTGTCAGCCATAGATTCTTTAACACCGATTTGGCTGCCCGAAGGTCCTAAATAAGTAACGTGTGCTCCTTGATCGTGTGCTGCTACTTCAAAAGCACAACGAGTACGAGTACTTGTTTTTTCGAATATCAAAGCAATGTTTTTGCCTTTAAGTCTTGGTTGTTCAGTACCTGCATATTTAGCACGTTTAAGGTCACGTGCCAAGTCCAACATATATTGTATTTCCTTTGGTGTGAAGTCCAATAACTTCAAAAAACTTCTGTTTCTTAAATTGAAAGCCATAATATTATTTTATTATATTGATTAATAATTGATTGTTTATTTTACTATTCTAGTACCACATGCTGCGTTGCCAAGTTGTCCGGCTTCGGTTATTACGCATTCTTTACCGCCATTTTCCACAAACATTATGCCTGCTCTTATTTTGGGAGCCATGCTACCTTCTGCAAAGTGTCCGGCTGCAAGATATTCTTTGGCTTCGGCCACTGTTATTACGTCAAGGGCTTTTTCGCCGGGTTTGCGGAAGTTGATGTATACTTTAGGAACGTCGGTAAGTATATAAAATTCGTCAGCGCCTATTTGTATGGCTGTAAGTGCCGATGCTAAATCTTTATCTATAACGGCTTCAACACCTCTCACCGTGTTGTTTTCTCTTACAATAGGTATACCACCACCGCCTACGGTAACCACAACTGTACCATTTTCGGACAATTGTTTTACTATATCAACATTGTTGATGGCTATAGGTTTGGGCGAAGGAACAACTTTTCTCCATCCATTGCCTTTGGGGTCTTCTTTGTATACTGCACCGGTTTCGCGTGCAAAACTATCGGCCTGTTCTTTGGTGTAGTATGGTCCAACGGGTTTGGTAGGGTTTTGAAACATAGGGTCGTCTTTGCTTACTTCAACTTGAGTAACCAATGTTACGATATTTTTATTTATTCCATTTTTTTCAAACATATTGCGGAAACCCATTTCTATCAAGTGGGCTATGGAGCCTTGTGTTTCGGCTACACAGAAGTCCATAGGCATCGAAGGGATGTTGTATTTTTCTTTGCCACCTTCGTGTTGGAGCATTACATTGCCTACTTGTGGGCCGTTGCCATGTCCTATCACAAGATTATATCCTTGTTTGATAAGGCTGTATAACGATTCGCAAGTGTTAGATACATTGGCTATCTGCTCTTCGTATGTGCCTTTTTGTCCGCTTCTAAGTAAGGCATTGCCACCGAATGCCACTACAGCTAATTTACTCATAATTTACTAAAGTATTTATCTTTAATTGTTTATACTCTTATTCGGTATTTAAGGAAAATGCAAAGATACACATTTTTTTGTATACTGAATGTCTTTACAAAAAAAATATTTAACTGCTAATGTTTAATTATTACTAACAATAACCCTCGTGCATTCGCCACGACTTTAACGGAATATTGATTATTATTGCTATAATATTTTGGCTATTAATGGATAATAGCGGAATGTAATATTTTCTGTTGTCATGTCTTTTTATATACATAACAGCTTCTGCCAGATGCCGAAAAGCCCGAAATTAAACTTAAATATTTTGTTGCATACTTTGTTGTTTGTGGCTTTTTGTGTAATTTTGCACATAGATTTATTCCTATATATAAATTGTAAAGTACTTATTATGAATCCTTTTAAGAAATTACTTGGGCAAACGGCTATATATGGTTTGCCATCTATATTGGGTCGATTTTTGAATTATTGTTTGGTGTTTTTGCATACCAATATTTTTGTTACAAGCAATTATGGAGTTCAAAACTATTTTTATGCCATAGCTGCTTTTATGGCTGTTGTTCTTACTTATGGTATGGAAACTGCTTATTTTCGATATACTTCGCTTTCCGACAACAAAGATCGAGTGTTTTCTACTGCACAGTATTCGCTTTATTTTACCACCATACCAATCTTAATTTTGTTGATTGTTTTTGCTCCGCAAATAGCATCCTTTTTGGGTTACCCCAATAATGAGGATTATGTGGTATGGTTTGCTTTAATGCTGTCGTTTGATGCTTTATGTGCTATACCGTTTGCTCGTTTGAGGGTACAAAATAAGGCATTAAAATTTGCTTCGCTCAAGTTTTTTAATATTGTAGTTAATATCGCTTTCAATCTCATATTTCTTTTATGGTTCCCCACATGGTATGCCAATGCCGGCGGACAAGGTGTTATAGCCACACTCTATAACCCCGATTGGAATGTGGAATATGTGTTTTTAGCCAATCTTATAGCCAGCACTCTTACGTTTGTCCTACTCTTGCCATCGGCTCTTAGCCTCAAGGCCGGATTCGACAAAAAGTTGTGGAAACAGATGTTCGTTTATGCTTTTCCGTTGCTTTTTTTCGGTATGGCGGGTGTTGTCAACGAAACATTCGACCGCATACTGTTGCGATATCTTTTACCAAGCGATACGGCTGAAGCCCAAATAGGTATATATGGTGCGTGCTATAAGATATCTATTCTTATGACTATTTTTATACAAGCCTATAAGTATGCTGCCGAACCATTTTTCTTTTCTTATTCCAAAGAGAAAGATGCCAAGCAGACCTATGCCGACCTTATGACTTATTTTGTTATAGCCACCTCGTTTATATTTTTGGTTACCACATTGTTTATGGATGTGGCCTTGCTTATGATAGGTGAAAATTTTCGCGAAGGAAAGGAGATAATCCCCATACTGCTTATGGCTAATTTATTTTTGGGAGTGTTTTACAACCTTTCTATATGGTATAAACTTTCTAACCAAACAAAATATGGTGCCTACATTGCTATAGTGGGTGCTGTGGTTACAATAACATTCAATCTGCTTTTGATACCTGTTATAGGCTATCGCGGTTCGGCATGGGCAACCTTTATATGTTACGCGTTGATGATGGTGGTATCGTTTGTATTGGGTCACAAATATTACCCTATACCGTACAACTATAAGAAGTTAGTTTTCTATCCTGTTTTGGCCATATTGCTTTGTCTTCCTATTTCCTTTATACCTTTCTCTTCGGTGGCAGCAAAGTATACTTTGGCTGCAGCATTGGCTGTAGTATACCTTGTATTGGCTTATTGCTGCGACCTTAAAAAGGTAATCAGGAGGTAGCTTTTGCTTCGTAGTGAGTAATGTTTTGCAACATGGCGACAACTATTTTTTGCCGTAGAATAAAAACTTCTTTTGGCAATTGATAAAAAAATGTGTATCTTTGCAGAAAATTTTTACGATGGAATCGAACCCTATAATAATATTGGAAGATGCAGTAATTCAGCATCAAAGTGAGCCACTTTTGAGTGGCGTAAACCTTAAAGTGAATAAGGGAGAATTTGTATATCTTATAGGTAAGAGCGGTACGGGTAAGACTTCGCTCTTTCGTACCTTGTATGCCGACTTGCCTTTGGCAGGAGGACAAGGCAGGGTATGCGGACAGGATTTATATAAAATCAAAAGTTCCAAGATTCCCACTTTGCGACGCAAGATGGGTATAGTGTTTCAAAACTTTCGTTTGTTGACCGACAGAGATGTATACTCCAATCTGTTTTTTGTGCTTAAAGCCATAGGATGGAACAAAAAACGCGAAATAGACGATCGTATAATAGCAGTATTGGATGCCGTAAATCTTGCCGACAAGGCCTTGGTACCAGTATATCGTCTTTCGGAAGGCGAGCAACAAAGGGTGGGTATAGCACGTGCCATAGTCAACAATCCCGAGCTTATATTGGCCGACGAACCTACCGGTAATTTAGATCCTATTACTTCGGAAGAGATTATGAATCTGCTTATCGATATCAATCAAAAGATGGGTACAACGATATTGATTTCAACCCACGATTACATAATGATAGAAAAGTTCCATTCGAGAGTGATATGCTGCGAAAATGGAAAGTTGATAGAACCGATGCAATAAATAAATCATAGTTGCGTTATCAAAAATAATTCTTCACAAAAAAATAACAGAGAAAATGAAACGTATAATAATTATAGCAGTACTTGCTCTTATGGCTATGCCTACTGTGGCTGTGGCACAAAAAGGACGAAAAGAAGTGTCGCCAATAATAGAAGGCAAACAAAAAGTAAGAAAAACAGACTACGATTCGGTGTGGAAGTTTACCGTGTTCAACGGAAAGAAAATCTATTATTTAAATTTCGACTATCGAACTCTTAAAGATTTGCCCGATGCACGTGAATTTGATTTCGCTTCGTTTCAGCCGGTAATGAATTTCCTTACTACCCAAAGTCGTACCCCTATGCTTATGTGTGCGGTGTATTCTATCAATCCTTCTATAGAAGACAAGGCTCGCCGTTTGCAATTGAAAGAACGTGCCGAACTCGAAGCTGTAGAGGCGTTAAATGCTTATGTGGGTTGGATGACCGAAAAGGAATATAAAAACAAAATACAGGTACGTGTAGCCGAGATAGATTATCGTTACTGGTGGGGCGATGAATTCCTAAATATGCAAGTGCCTTCCGACGAAACTATAACCGTGGGGCTTGTAATGTTTTTCGGAAGCCGAAAGATAAACCTGTTCAAAAGTCCGGCCGAAGGAGCTCCAACATTTAAAAGTGTCAAGTTCTTCCCAAACGACTCGGAGTTGCTTGACTCATACGATGCACTTATTAAAGAGGTGGCTGATTATTTGAAGCAAAACGAAGACTTGGAAGTGTTGCTACGTGGCTACTCCGACAATAGCGGTACCGAAATGTATAACATTGCCATTTCGCGTCAGCGTGCCACCGAAATTAAAAAGGCATTGATAGCACTTAATATTCCTCCTCATCGTATAGAGATAGAAGCCATGGGGTCCGAAAATCCTGTGGGCGACAATACAACTCGTGAGGGTCGTATAGAAAACAACAGAGTGGAAATGATAATACAATAATGACACAATTGTGCAAAAGGAGAGTGTGTGATAATTCAAAGAAACATGCTCTCTTTTTTTATTTTTCTATGCAAAGGCGTTATAAGTTTATCCGAGAATAATAATTTTAATTCCAAACTATTATTTTTTGTCTGTAACACTATGGATGTTATTACCAACAAACAACGATACGAAACACTATGCCGCGAGCAGGGTTCGGCCATACCATTATTTCTTCAATATTGGTGGATGGAAACCGTATGTTATGGCAAGGAATGGGATGTGATATTGGTGGAACGAAACAAACAAATAGTAGCCGCCATGCCATACCATATAGGCCGAAAATTAGGAATGAAATATATTATTCAACCCCAACTTACTCAATACAACGGCATTTGGTATAGGCCTCAAGAATGGCCTTCGGAAAATAAACGTCTCAGTTTCGAAAAGTGGGCGGCATCAAAAGTTGTGCACAGCCTTAAGCAGTTAAACCTCGCATATTATCAGCAAAGTTTTTCGCCGGTTATAACCAATTGGTTGCCTTTTTATTGGAATGGTTTTAAGCAAACCACTCGATATACATATCGTATCAACGATTTGAGCAATAGCGATAAGGTATATGCCGCTTTCGATAAAGATGACCGCCGTAAACCCATCGAAAAAATAGCCGACAAGGTGCATGTGGATTGGACTCTCACTCCGGAAATGTTTTACGATTTCCATAATGCATATTGGCAGAGTAGGGGACAAGACGATTTGTTGTCTAAAGAATTTACCATACGGGTGTGTAATGCAGCCATCAGTAGGGAACAAGGGTTTATAATTGCTTTGCGTGACGAAGACGAACAACTTGTGGCAGCGCGTTTTGTTATTTACGACCAAGAATGTGCTTACTCGCTTATGAGTGCATTAAACCCAAAAGGCCATCACCGTGGTGCTTCGCCAATGTTGTTGTGGCAGGCTCTTAAGCATTTATCGGGCAAAACAAAAATATTCGACTGCGAAGGTAGTATGGACGAAGGTATAGAACAGTCGTATCGCTTGTACGGAACTATACAAACACCATATTTTTCTATCGAAAAATGTAACAACCGTTTATTTAAATTCCTCAAATATATCAAAGAACGATTCTGAAATTTTAGGTGCAAAAATAAGCTGATTGTGATAGTAGTCAGCGGATATGTGTATAAAAACCAAAATATTTTACCAATGAATATAAAGCTTATAGTGGTAGCCAAAACCGACGAAAAGTATTTACAAGAAGGTATCGACATATACGTAAAACGCCTTAAACACTATGTAAATTTCGAAATGGTGGTGATACCGGCCCTTAAAGATCAAAAGAATGCTTCGCCCGACGAGATAAAAGAGCGCGAAGCAGTGTTGCTCTTAAAACATTTGGAGAAAAGCGATGCTATAGTTCTACTCGACGAGCATGGGAGCGAGCATACATCGGTAGGATTTTCCAAATACATGCAAAAACAGATGAACTCGGGCATACGTACTCTTAGCTTTGTGGTAGGCGGTGCATTCGGATTTTCGCCTAAGATATATGCCAAGGCTTCCGACAAACTATCGCTTTCGCAAATGACTTTTTCGCACCAAATGATACGCCTTTTTTTCGTAGAGCAACTATATCGTGCATTCACCATACTAAACCACGAACCTTATCATAATGAGTAGTTTCTTGGGGGCAAAGGTGGATAAACTCTATTTTGCTACATTATAACTAAACTGTTTTTTCGACAATAGTGTGTGATGCTGAAGCAATATGTATAAGCTATACAAACCAAATAAAAAAAAGAGTTTGCGTGTCTGATTTGTGTAGTTTGCAGAAATTCACTTAGGGGTAAAACTGCTACACTGTCTAAAAACAAATTATTAAATTCTGAAACCATAATATTTTTTTTTATTTTCTATAATGTTTTAATTAATAAATTATTATGTGAAGGAGGGAATGAATAAATGTTAAATTTTTTCTCGAAATGTAATATTTTGGACAAAAAATATGCATTATATATATGTAGGCAATTTTTATTTTAGCAATTGCTTTGGTAATAAATAGATATTGCAAAGCTATAGAATGGATAAAGAACAACTTTTTTTAGACATACTAAACAAGTACAAGACCTATATTTCTTTTCGATGCTTTATGTGGTCGAGGGGAAATAAGGAGAGGGGTAAAGACTCGTATCAAGACGTGCTGTCGATGATATGGGCGCTTTTGCCTACCTTTAACTTACATGTCTCCGAAAAAGAAAAGTTCTTATGGATTAAGAATATAACCCTTCGCACATTGCGTACAAAGTATGGCAAAAGCAATGTGCAATATGTATTTGATTATACCGAAGCCGAACAAATAAATTTAAAAGACAGTAGTATTGATGCCGAAGAACTGATACAGGAATTGAAATACTATTTAAACGAAAAGGAAAAAATCCTACTCGAATACATACTTTGCGGATTCGACAACAACGAGATTGCAGTACTTACAGATACCGATGCAAATACCATTGGCGCTCGAAAACACCGAATGATTAAAAAAATGAGAGATATATACAACAACATCTATTTGAATAAAAAAAGATATGAAAGACAACAGACCGAAAATTCTGGAGCAAGTAAAAAGTAAGATAGAGAACTCCGACGATAACATAAAGCACATAATAGAGCAACAAAGCAATGATTATGTACTTTTTTGGAAAAAGACAGTTAGAGGGATAGGGCTATTATCGTTGATAGTATTGGTTGTGGGTATATCCCAAACAGCCACCATGCTATTTGTTGCGCCTACACCCGATGCATTGCAGTCTTCGACCTCGCTATTGGCGGCACAAACCACCGATATGCCTGTCACCGACACCCCAATATTGCATCACCACGACGATAAGCCTGCAACCATAACCGATAATGAAATAAAAAACACCGCAAACCAAACCGCTGATAGGCATACCCACACTATGCTTGCCGAAAACAGTACTGCCACATTGCCAACCGCTGATGCACCACAGCCCGATGCCATAGCCACCACCACTATAGAGCAAGAGCATATCCCGATGCTATTGGCAGAAACTGAAACACAAATAGAAATAGAACAAAATTTTGTTGCTATAGATACTACCGACACGATATTGCAGTTGCAAAAAGATCTGCCGAAATACGAAACAAACTATTTGGCATACGCCGATACGGCAAATAACAACAATCATATACCCGATATATCCAATAAGACTATAAATGAGGAACTTTGTAGTTTAAATATGATAACTTATTGTAATATTAGATGCAGTAGCAATAATGTAACAGAAAAAATAATAAATAATCTAATAATAATCTAACATATTATGTTGAAAAAAATAATATATATATCAATTGTATTGATAATTACCTCTATTAATATGACAATAGGGCAAACAGAATTGTATAAGCAGTACGAACATCTCGAAGATGTTGTGGTAGCTTGTGTAATGGATTTTCCTATAGATACCATAAAAGTGGAGGTAACTATACTTGAGCCACAAACCAAGGAGGCTGTATATTATTTAGTAAAAGAATTTAATTTAGGTATTGAAAAAGATAGTATCGACAAATATTTAGAAGCTAAAAATAAAGGTTTGATATCTAGAATAGTTCATAAGAATGATTCGAAAAAAGAATATGGTCCTTTAAAAAAAACGAATGATTATAGCAATATATCACTATTAATGTATAATTGTAATACCGGAGCGATAATAGTTTTCCATAATATAGAGACTAAAGAAAGGCGAATAATTATAGCCAAATTTATAACAAGTACACTAAGAAATAAAAAACACAATATAAATAATAATTAGCAATATGAATAAAAGATTATTAAAAGCCGTGCTACTATCAGTAGCCTTGACCGGTACAATGGTTTCGTGCCAAAAAGAAAGCGAGATGGTACCATCTCAAGAGTTGAGCCAAAAGTCTTTGGCTCAAGAAAGATCTATTCTCTTTTCTTTAAGATAGATTGTGCATCATATTATAAATCAAATAATCAATAATTAAAACATAGGAGAATTATACAATGAAAAAAACATTATTTAGCTTATTAGCTGTTATTTTAGGATTTCAAACATTGGTTTATTGTCAAACCGACACTATCTATAACCGTTACAAACACTATTATTATACCTCGTGGTACGACTCGTGTTATGCAGCCGGAGCCCACTGTAATTATGCTGATTTTTTAGAACCGAATAATCCATGTATAGGTAATTATGCACCAAGTGCTTTTATCCAAGGCGTATATCATCATACAAAT
>JAFZFU010000048.1 GCA_017555745.1 Bacteroidales bacterium | reverse complement strand
CGCTACTTCAAATTATTGTAAATTTGAAAGAACAACCTAAAAAAGTAAGAGGCACCTTGATTGGTATCGCTGCTTTCATAGTTGTTTTTGCAGTGGCTTATTTACTATCTTCTAGTACAGACTTGTCACAAGAATTCCTAACAAAAACAAATACTACCGAAGGATTGTCAAAACTTATCGGAGCTGCAGCTATATCTGTATATATTTTTGCAGGTGGAGCACTTTTATCGATTATATATAACGAAGTAACGAAAAAACTAAAATAAGGAGGGATTTATGGGAAAAAAATGTCCTGAATTAAATAGTGGTTCTATGTCTGATATTTCGTTCTTGTTACTAACATTCTTCTTGTTGGTATCATCAATCAATACAGATATGGGTATACCACGTCGTTTACCTCCTCCATTGCAACCCGGAATGGTTACACCTGATGTACACAAAAGAAATATATTTGTGGTGAAAATCAATAGTCAAAATATGTTGCTTTTTGATGGTCAAACAGGTGACCTGAAAGCGTTAAGAGCTCGTGCAAAAGAATTCTTGAGCAACCCTAACGATCTTCCAAACCTACCGGAAAAAGAAACCGTTGATATACCTTTGTTGGGCACTATGAGAGTTTCTCAAGGAGTTATTTCGCTCCAAAACGATAGAGGTACATCATACGATATGTATATACAGGTTCAAAATGAATTAATGGCAGCTGTTAACGAAATGCGCGATGAGTTGGCTATTGGAAGATTTGGTAGATCGTATACCGATTTATCAAACGAACAACGTTCGGCTATTGACAAAGCAATACCTGCTGCTATTTCGGAAGCTGAACCTACTAAAATTGGAGGGAACAAATAATGGCTAGATTTAAAAAATCGAACAAAGAAGGTACTCCAGGTCTTAACACCGGATCGATGTCAGATATCGTGTTCATGTTTTTGTTCTTCTTTATGGTTATTACCAACATGCGCGAGAGCAGTTTGTATGTAAGAATTAAAGTGCCTCAAGCATCTGAAGTTCAAAAATTGGAGAAAAAATCATTGGTAAGCTACGTTAATGTGGGGGTTCCAATGGACGAAAACAAATATGGTCGCGAACCTCGTATTCAGTTGAACGACCAAATAGCCGATGTTTCTGATATTGCCGAATTTATCGAAAATGAAAGAGCTGCAAGAAGCGAAGCTGATCGTCCTTTCTTGACAACTTCTATAAAAGCCGATAAAGATGCTAGAATGGGTATCATCGTTGATATTAAGCAAGAACTACGTAATGTAAATGCATTAAAACTTATCTATACTACATCTCGTAGAGGTAAAGAATAAGGCATTAACATACATACTATTCACTACATAAGCGAAACGCACCTTAGGTCGTTTCGCTTATTTTATAATCTAAAAGAAAGCATGTTCAATTTTAAGCAATTTTCGGTTGAGGATAGTTCTTCACCGATGAAGGTAGGTACAGACGGAGTATTGTTGGGTGCTTGGTGTCCTACAAAAGAAAATGTATCAATATTAGACATAGGCACCGGTTGTGGAGTTATTTCTCTTATGCTAGCCCAAAGAATAAACAACGCCACAATAAAAGCCATCGACATCGATAAAGGTGCTATAGAGAACGCCAAACAAAACTTCGAACTATCGAAATGGAATAATAAACTGACGGCCATAGAATGTCCAATACAGTTATTTAGTCAAATTACAAGCGAAAAATTCGACATAATAGTATCCAATCCTCCTTTTTTTGTGGAGTCGCTAAAGAGTAACAAAAATCACCGTAACCTTGCTCGTCATACTGATTCTCTACCTTTTGAAACCTTGATTGAAAATGTAAATTATCTGATAAAAGATGATGGTATATTTGCATGCATACTACCTTACAACGAAGGTTACAGATTTATAGATATAGCCAAGAAACACAATTTATTTTGCTCAAATATAATACATATAGCCAATAAACCATCTCATACGGTGAAGAGAATTCTATTCGTACTTTCGAAAACCGAAAACTATACAATGGAGAGCCCTACCCTATTTATCCGCAATGAAGACAACACTTACTCCAACGAATATCTACAACTTACAAAAGATTTCTACACATTTATATAGTACATTCCCCTACCTCATACAAGGGGAATATATCTAACAAATCATTTTAGTGGACTTCCAAAATTGTCGTATCGAAAATACTTACCGAATATTATCGTCTTTTATTCAATACTATCCTGAATACCGTACCTTGGTCTATTACCGAATACTTCACAAATATCTTTCCCTTATGGTATTCGTTTATAATGCGCTTAGCCAACGATAATCCCAATCCCCAACCTCTTTGCTTTGTGCTATATCCCGGTTTAAATATTTCTTTGTAAAGTGAACTTGGTATTCCCTTTCCGGTATCGCACAAATCTATGTAAATATGCTTCTCATCTAATGTTACGATAATGGTAAAAGTGCCGGAGCCATTCATGGCATCAATGGCATTTTTACATATATTTTCTATCACCCACTCAAACAAATAAGCATTTAATGGTACCATAACATCGCTATTGGTTTCGGGGAAATTGGTTATAAAGGTTACTTTCTTCGAAGTGCGACTCTGCAAATAATTTACTGCATTTTGTATTATATTCAAGATGTTTTCGTCTTTAAGTTCGGGAATAGAACCTATTTTCGAGAACCGATGTGTTATAGTTTCCAACCTTGTCAAATCTTTCTGTATCTCAACAGAATATTTATCTTCCAAACCTTTCGCCTTAAAATATTCCAACCATGCTATAAGCGACGAAATTGGAGTACCCAATTGATGTGCGGTTTCCTTTGCCATTCCAACCCATATTTGGTTTTGTTCCATATCATGAGCTGTTCTAAACAGATTGTACGACACCAATATAAGTACGAAAGCAATAAATATATAAATAATGGGAGCATATTGCAAAGCCTGCAATAATGGAGTTTTCTCATAATAGATATATGCTTTACAATCATCGGGTAAAATAATTTCTATAGGAGTATTATCCTCACTCATACTATTCAACTTCTTTCTTAAATCATAAGTGTTGCTTAGTTTTTTTGTATCTATATTACCAGATGCTATGATATTTTTACGCAAACTATCGGTAACTATTACCGGCACAAAAACAGAATTATTGGTAATTTCAGACAAAAACGATTGTGAAAAATCATCCAACACCTTACGTAAATCGGTATATATCTTCGACTCTTTGTAATACAAAGTAAAATGCATATTATATGCAGTGTAGTGTACAGGTTCTTCTTGTGTAAACTCTGCCAATAACTGTCCTTCCAACTTGGTTACATCTTTATCCAATTCTATATTTCGATACCATGTAATGTTATTTTCATCATCGGTGATAATCACAGGTATTGTTTTGTTTGCCGAAAGATAGTTGTAATAAAAACTCACATCCTGATCCAAAGGCAATTCCATAAATGCTTGTTGGGCTTCGGTAAGAAGTGTCATTCTGCTACGTTCTTCATCTCTTACCGTTTTGAAGAAAGTTTCGGTATGCGACACCAATTCAGCTTTTCTACTTATGGCATTAACCCATAGTTTTATTTTTTCTTTCTCTGAATTTTGTATCTGCACCACTATATTATTTACTTGCAAAAGAGCCACAAAAGCCAATACTATAGTAAATATCAATATTATTATTTTCCACTTTTTCGACGAATAATTCAACTGTTTCATAGAATCAATTATTTAGAATTAAAAGCGAAGCACAGCCCATTTTATTGTGCAAGCAATATATTTTAACTATCAGCAACGTTATTCAACTCTTATTGTTTTTGCCGGACGCACCTTGGTAATAAAAGCTGTAGGTATAAGCAAAGCCAACAAACATGCTATCATAGTACCCACACTTACAAATACAAATATCCAAACACTCATATCCACAGGCACCGACGACATAGAATAACTCTCGCTATCCAACGATATTATCTTGTATTTTGATTGCAACACAGCCAATAGCAGTGCCACAGCATTTCCTATCAGCAGTCCCTTGCCTATTATGGATACTGACTTATATATAAATATCTTTCTTATCGTTTTATTAGTGGCTCCTAATGTTTTAAGTAAACCTATCATTGATGTTTTTTCGAATATCATTATCAGCAATGCCGATATTATAGCCACCATACATACTACAGCCATCACTGTAAGTATAAGTATTATATTGGTATTAAGAAGGTCGAGCCACGAGAACAAAGCCGGATTTTCTTCTTTTACTGTGGTAAGTGTCAAATCGTAGTCCAACATTTCGTATATCGTCATAGCGTAAAAAGGCAAATTATCAAAATCATCAACCAATATTTCGTATCCTCCCACTTGCTCCGGGGTCCAATTGTTCAACTTTTGTACGGTGCGTATATCCCCTATCATAAACACCTCGTCAAACTCGGTCAAATCGGTAGAGTAAACACCTACAATAGTAAAGGCTCTGGCCCTATAATTATTGTCTTGCCAAAAATAAGTACGCACCTTATCGCCCAAGCCAAACTTCAATTTATCTGCCAATGTCTTAGAAATGATAATTTCGTTGGATGCCAACGTATCATTTAATGCAAACAATCGTCCTTCCAATATATTTTCTTTAAAAAACGAGGAGTCAAAATTAGAGCTTACACCTTTTAAAACTACACCATGTATCTGCTCGTCGGTTTTTATCATACCGGCTTTATTGGCAAAATACTGCACATTCTTTACCCCTTTTGTTTTAGTTATATCGTCCACTATGGTACGTGTTGTTTCGATAGGTATTTGCTCATAATCATTTTCCCCATCAAAATAGGATACTACTATATGCGAGCCAAACCCCACTACTTTTTGAGTAATTTCTTTTTGAAACCCCCGCAGTATAGATACAGCAAGTATCATAACCAATACCCCCAATGCTATACTTACAATGGCTATTTTTATCAATGGTTGAGAAAAGTTACTCTTACCTTTCTGCAAAAATCTTTGCGCTATAAATCGTTCAAATTTCAATGCTTAGTATATTTAAATTTGTATGCAAAGTTACTAATTAATTTGCTTACAAAAAAATATTTTTACAATCAAAACAATTTATATCACTTATCAAACTGAAATATAACAAGATATTTTTTATTATATCAAATAATGTATCCAAAATAAATCCGGCACTATTATTTATTTGCAAAGGATTTTTTGGAACTTGGTGCAATATTTAAATAGTTTTTGCGTTTTGCCCTATTATTAATAATAACAACATAAAAGAAATGATATACGATATTTTAGCAATTATTTATTGCGTTTTGCCTTTTATAGGTTTGTGGCCTATATTCGAAAAAGCAGGTGTTAAAGGTTGGAAAGCACTGATACCTATATACAATCTCATACTTTGGATAAAAATATTGGACAAAGATTGGAAATGGTATGTATCTATATTTATTCCTGCCATCAATGTATTCACTTATCTATTGATGGTAGTAGAAACAGCCAAATGCTTCCGTCGCAACAATTTGGGCGAACAAACATTGGCTGTATTGTTCCCATTTATATACCTTCCTTACCTTGGTTTCAGCAAGAGACACACCTATACAGTCCCTGCCGATTTACCCGAAATAAAATATAGTTCGGCACGCGAATGGGCCGATGCTCTTATATTTGCACTTGTTGCAGCCACTATTATTCGTACTTTTATGTTCGAACTCTACAACATACCAACATCGTCGATGGAAAAATCATTGAAAGTGGGCGACTTCTTGCTTGTAAGCAAATTATCGTATGGTCCGCGTGTACCTATGACACCGGTAGCCGTACCTCTTATCCATCACTCGGTGCCGGGAACAAAAATAAAATCCTTTTGGGACGGCATTCAATTAGGCTATCACCGTTTTTGTGGCACCGGCAAAGTGGAACGATACGATGCCACCGTATTCAACTACCCCGATGGCGACACTGTGGCTCTTGCATTTGAAAGCAATGCCAGCTACCATGCTTTGGTAAGACAATATGGCAAAGAAGTGGTGGACAACAACCCGGCTTCGTTTGGAGAAATAATAACCCGACCGGTAGACAAACGCGAAAATTTCATCAAAAGAACTATGGGATTGCCCGGCGACGAATTGCAAATAATAAACAAAATAGTATATATAGATGGCAACCCTATCGAAAATCCCGTTGATTTGGAATATACATACGCCATAAAAATGAAAGCAGGCTCATCGTTGTTGCCCAAAGACTTGCAACGTCTCAACATATCTAACGAAGACATCGATGCCATGCAATACCGCAGTTTCTTACCTATGAATATCAAACAATTCAACAAACTATCGCAACACAATGCCATAAGCGACCTAAAACCTTTATACACCGAACTGTGCAGCAAAAAAACATTCAACGAAATAGATAGTAACGACATATTCCTAACAGCATCATACGTCAATTATATGCAACTTAGTGCACAAGAACTATCTAACTTAGGAATAAAATCGGAAGATATAGCTCAAATGGGCACATACTTGGTACTGCCTCTTACAAACGAAAACTACGAAAAACTAAAAACATATCCCGGTGTGGAAAAAATAATACCTATCGAAGTATATGCCGGCTACCGCGACAGCGACATATTCCCACACAGCGATAACTATAAATGGAACGCCGATAACTTCGGACCTATCGTTATACCACAAAAAGGCGACAAAGTAACTTTGACCACCGAAAACCTTCCTATCTACCGCAGAATAATAAGCATATTTGAAGGCAACACATTGGAAGTTCGAGATGGCAAGATATACATAAACGACAACGAAACCAACGAATATCAATTCAAGATGGACTACTATTGGCTTATGGGCGACAACCGACACAACTCCGCCGACAGCCGTTTTTGGGGATTTGTACCCGAAGACCACATAGTGGGAAAAGCCAGCAGAGTAATATTCTCGTGGGACAAAGATAAGAGCGGACTAAACAAAATACGCTGGAACAGAATAATGAAAGACGCTTGTAGCAGATAATTTTAGTAGTTGTATTTCGACTATATCTGCTGTAAACTTACAAAGAAGATAGAGATATTGCTATTTTGCAAACCTCTATCTTCTTTTTTCACACCTCAGCTAACAGCACATTCTCTATTCCACCAAATTTAAATTAACCTTCACATTGTTGCGAATAGCTTTAGAATAAGGGCATATCGAATGTGCCATATCTAATGCTTTTTTTGCTTTGGTTGGTTCTACATCAGGAATATACACGTCCATATCCACCGAAAGAAAATGTTGTTTTTCATCCTCGTTTAAATGAACATATATATCCACCTTAGTGTCGGCATGGGGCAATCGTTCTTTTTGCAATATAAGATTTAATGCCGATAAAAAACAAACGCTGTAGGCACAGGCAAATAATTGCTCAGGATTGGAACATTTTTCTGACTTAATACTTGAAGGTTCGCCCGGCATACACATGGCCAAACTTAACACTCCATCATCGGTTTGCACACAACCTTTGCGGCCTCCCATACATGTTGCTTTCGCTGTATATAACTCTTTCATACGCTTTTTTTTATTTATCCAAACAACCGCAACATACAATTAGTTCTATGATTTTCAAAAAAAAGTTGTATCTTTGTCGTGTGTTAGAACAATAACACACATAGATTAACTAACTAATAAACAACTATAAATATGAAAATTACGAACAAAATACATCAAGTTACCTATAAAAAAATAATGCTTTTTGTAGTCCTTTTTATAGGTATTACAACTACATCCATTGCCCAAAACAGCATAAAAATCAGTGGTACACTTAAGGATAAAAAGACCAAAGAGCCCATTGCTTTTGCACACGTACTTATCAACGATACCAAACATGGAACAATAAGCGACATAAACGGAAACTTTAGCATAAATACCAACATCGAGATAAAAACATTAAACATACAATGTCTCGGCTATAAAAGTTTAACCTACCCCATAGCCAACACCTCCAAAAAGCTTACCATATATATGGAAGAGAAGGCAAAACAACTTGCCGAAGTGGTGATAAAACCCGGCATAAATCCCGCCGACAGAATAGTACAAGCCGTTATAGACAACCGGAAAACCAACAACTTCAAAAACCTGGATAGCTACAAGTATATATCGCACAACCGCGGTGCTATAGAAGTGGCTTTTGATTGCCCCGAAGCCGAAGCCGAAAAAATAAAAGAACGCCTTCGCAACGATACAACCGAAAATCTTGCAACAGATGCTATAAACTTTATGGACAGCACATACCTGTTCTTTACCGAAAGCATAAACGAATACAAATACCGCAAGCCCGAAAAAGTGAGCGAAACAATACTGGGATCAAGAACTTCGGGATCAAAAAATGCTTTGTTTTCGCTTATATTGACCCAAATGCAGTCGGCATCGTTTTATAAAAACTATATCACCATCATCGATGCCCGCTTTGTAAACCCATTTAGCAAAGGCACTTTCGACCGCTACTACTTCGAGATACAAGATACTATTTTTGA
Organism: Bacteroidales bacterium; assembly: GCA_017555745.1. Classification (GTDB taxonomy): domain Bacteria; phylum Bacteroidota; class Bacteroidia; order Bacteroidales; family P3; genus HGM05376. The sequence goes on along the minus strand of JAFZFU010000048.1, from coordinate 12,349 downwards.
TGGCAACGACACCATATTCGGCATAAGTTTCCGTCCGCTGATGAAAACAAAATTTGCCGGACTTTATGGCAAAGCCTATATCAACACCGACCGCTATGCCATACAAAGCATTACGGCCACCGCCGACATGAAGAAAATACCGGGTATCGGTAACCTAAACACAAGTATAAACACTACCGCAAACCAAATGACCATATCAGCCGGTGGCGACAAGAAAAGCAACCTCGATAAGATAGACAGCGTTATGGCCATTCGTATAAAACACTCCTACGAACGCGACAGTGCCAACCGGTGGTTCCCAAAACAATATCGCTTTGAATGGGATGTGAAAGTATCGCCCAAAGATAAGATGGTGCTACGATTTTTTACCCAAAACGACATCAAAGACGTAGAAGTAAACGCAAAACTGAAACGACGCGAATTTTCGGACGTAATACTCGACGTAGACTACGAAGCCGACAAACGCAACGACAACTTCTGGCTCAAATACCGCGACTCCTTAACTACAAAAGAACAATATACATTTATGCTATACGACAGTATCGGTAAATACATAAAAGAAGATACCTCAACAAACTTCCTATCATCGATATCGTCGAATAAAATTATAGAAATAGCCAAAATACTTATAGCCGGCAAAGTGCCCATAGGCTGCATAAACATAGACCTCAACAAGCTGTACAACTACAACCTTTACGAACAAAGTCGTTGGGGTTTGGGATTGGAAACCAACGACAAACTGAGTCGCTGGATATCGGTAGGCGGATATTTCGGTTACGGAGTGGAGGACAACGGCTGGAAATATGGCGGCATGCTGAACTTCTACTTCGACCGCTACAAGAATTACAACCTTGGATTTGCCTATTCGCAAGACTTGGAAATGGCAGGCAATACCTCGTTCAACAAATACCAATTGATAAATATCAACAACAATTTCATCTACACCCTCAACCGTTTTCAAAGCGTAAGAAAAGCCGAAGCATTCTACACAATGCCACTTATGCGCTATACCTCCGCCAAACTGTCACTAAGCTACTCGCGCGAAAACTATCTATATGACAACAATGGCCTTCTATATCCGCACCGCGACGAAGTGGCACCGGGTTTCGGTTCCGACTTTGCCGAAGCAGCACTATTGCTGGAATGGAAATACAAACAACAACGTATACGCACCCCGGACTTCGAGTTTCAGGTAAACCGCTCATCATCATACCCCACAATAAAGTTGTTATATACACGCGGCCTATCGCTATTTGATGCCGACAAAGAGTTTAACCGATTGCAATTGGAATACACTCAACGTATAGTTACCCGCAACTTTAACTTATTTACAATATATGCTTCGGCAGGACATGTAAGCAAGAATGCACCATACAGCCGCATGTTTAACGTAATAGGTACAAACAACATCAACTATTACTTCAACAATGCATTCCTAACCCTTGCCCCCTACTCGTTCACCTCCACCGACTATGCCAACGTATGCCTTCGCTACAATTGGAACAAATCATTATGGGACTTCAAACTATCAAAGCCACAACTATCGTTCCAACTAAACGGTATTATAGGCACTTCGCGCGGCATCACCACAGTTGACGGCATCGACATACAAGCACCCGAAAAAGGCATAATAGAAGGTGCAATATGCATCAACGACCTATTGATATACAATATGTCCAAATATGGCATAGGGATAGCCTACAAACAAAGCTGCTACAACTCCCCTTCCTTTAAAGACAATATGGCAATATTCTTTAATATTCGCATAGGAATGTAACAGCGTCAATGATAAAAGTTGAATCAGGAACGTCTTTAAGTTTTGTGATAAAAACTTAAAGACGTTTTTAGGTTTATTGTGCAACGCTGTATGGTATAATCTCCGAAACTCGCCGGTACAACACCGACCATGCCAAAGACTTTCGCAGACCATTGCTTATACCACAAAGCGTGAATGTTTATACCACAGAAAATTATGTTTTATACCACAGCCATTCATAAAAAGAGCCGAGTTCGCAATCACAACCACGCAATGGCAACTTATAAAGATTGCACGTTGCAGGTAAATTGTTTTTTTGCTTTTTCTTCAAATATCCTATTGGCATATTATTCGATATTTATACACTTGTTTCTTAATCGTTTTTTATTGTTTTCGAGAGAGTTTTCAAGTTTGTTCGAGAATGATAATTGATTTGTTCGACAATTGTGTTTTGCTATCGGCGATAGGAACTCCCGCTATCGGCGATAGGAACCCCCGCTATCGGCGATAGGACACCGTTCTATCGGCGATAGGAAACCCCCTCCGTCGAACACTTTCTAACTCTTTGCCGGACTTTGCAAGCACTGCCACCGAAAATAAGTATAGGCAACTACTAAACCTTTCTACAAAAAAGCGTTGCAGTCCGCAAGACTGCAACGCTTTAGTGAAATTATTCGGCATCCGAAATAAAAGGATATTTATAATCTGTAGGAGGATCAAATGTTTCTTTTATAGCTCTCGGACTCACCCAACGAATAAGATTTAGATAACTTCCGGCCTTATCGTTGGTACCCGAAGCCCTTCCACCGCCAAAAGGTTGCTGACCCACAACGGCGCCAGTAGGCTTGTCGTTATAATAAACATTGCCTGCGGCATAACGCAATATGTCGGAAGCCAAGCGCAACGCTTTTCTATCGGTAGCAAATATGGCACCTGTAAGTCCGTATGGCGAAGTGCTGTCGCACAGATGAAGAGTTTCTTCGTACTTGTCGTCGGCATATACGTATATTGTAATTATCGGTCCAAAGATTTCTTCTTTCATAGACTTATAGTCGGGTGTTTTGGCAAGGATAACAGTAGGTTGCACAAAATAGCCTACACTCTTGTCGCCCGTTCCGCCAAACACTATTTCGGCATCGGGGCTCTCTTTGGCATGATTGATATAGTTCATACAGTTGTCAAACGAAGCCTCGTCGATAACGGCATTAACGAAAGCCGAGAAGTCGCGAACATCGCCAACCTTAATTTCTTGGAGCATATTGCCGATATGTTCTTTCACTTCGTTCCACATACTTTGAGGAATGTATGCCCTCGAAGCTGCCGAACATTTCTGTCCTTGAAACTCGAAAGCACCACGCACTATTGCAGTAGCCACTGCCTTGGGGTACGAGGAATTATGTGCAAATATAAAATCTTTGCCACCGGTTTCGCCCACTATTTTGGGATATGTTTTATAGTTGCCAATGTTGTCGCCTATTGTTTTCCAAAAACTATTGAACGTTTTGGTCGAACCGGTAAAATGCACCCCTGCAAGATGAGGACTTGCAAAAGCCACCTTACCTATAGTGGCACCGCTTCCGGGAAGGAAGTTAACCACACCATCGGGCAATCCGGCCTCCTTATATATCTTCATAAGCACATAGTTGGAAAGCAACGATGTGGTAGACGGTTTCCATATACAAGTATTACCCATAAGCACCGGCGACATACAAAGATTGGATGCTATAGAAGTAAAGTTAAACGGAGTAATTGCAAATACAAAACCCTCCAACGGACGATATTCCACACGATTTAGTATACCGTTGTCGGATATAGGTTGGTCGGCATATATCTGCGAAGCGTAATGTACGTTAAACTTAAAGAAGTCTATCGCCTCACATGCCGAGTCTATTTCGGCCTGCATAGTGGTTTTGGCTTGGCCCAACATAGTGGCGGCATTCATTTCATAACGATATTTTCCAGCCAGCAGAGCAGCAATCTTCATCATTACCGAAGCACGATCTACCCACGGAGTATCGGCCCATTCTTTATGAGCTGCCATAGCTGCATCTATAGCCATTTGTACCTCTTTTTCACTTACTTTGTGGTAGCGTGCCAACACATGCTTATGGTCGGTAGGCATTACCACGTCGCCCATATTACCCGTACGTATCTCTTTACCACCTATAATGATAGGTATTTCTGTAACTTCCGAAAGCAGTTTATCCATAGCTTGGCGAATGGCTTTGCGTTCGGCACTGCCCGGTTTATAGCCTTGTACAGGCTCATTGGAAGGTTTGGGGAATGTAAAAATAGCGTTGTTCATATCTTTATGTTTTAATTAATTAATACGTTTTTTTACGAGTGCAAATATACACATTATATTTCATTTATCGATAGATGCAGACATGTTTTCTTTATTTTTTTGGTCAATACATTTATTTACAAGAAAATAAAAATACATCCATCAATGTTAAAAACACCTTTTCAAACAAGTTAAAGATGAATTATGTTTAATATTTTTGCACTTTTTAATGGGTTTCACCAATAGTTTTTCGTGCTATTGACATCTCAAAATTTCACGTTGATACCTCGAGATTTTTCCTTTAATGATAAACACCTGAAAATGTGAAGTTTCAACATAAGTTCCGAAAGTCTCCAAGGTTCTCTGGAGAACACTGCACTCTTCTCCGGAGAAGACTCCAATATTCTCCGGAGAAGTATGCACTGTTCTCAAACCACTTCTCCAAAGGTCTTTTTTTGACAATAAAAAAGCGTTACACTCTCCATCGAGATGTGTAACGCTTTGCAGGCAATAACGCCGCTTTGTGTTAGTTCACTTTTTTGAAATATACCGTATCCCAAATATCCTCTGTAAGGCTATAATAATGGAAATTGTCCAATATCTTCAGCATCTGCTCGTCATCGTCCAATATAAAACGATGCTGACATGGGTCGCAGGAGGGGAACGATAGGCTCATCACATTGTTATCCACAGTGTAGGGAATATTCACAAAGAGATTTCCTATCGACATATTTCCGTCGTTGTCAAACACCAGATCGATAGTCGACTGTGTAGGGTATAGCATGTTATCCACTTTGAGCAGACTCCATGTTGTACCCGAAAGCACATCGGTTGTTTCCTTCTTGCAGCTGCCAAGTACTATTATTCCTCCAACTGCCAATGCCATTAATATGGCTTGAAATTTTAATTTTTTCATGTTTAAATTGGTTTATTTATTGCTTAATTGTTTGTTTGAAAAACGCTGCAAAGTTACGATTTTTTTTTAATTGACAAACACTTCTGCCTATTTTATTTGAAAAAAATTATTGCACAATAGGTGCAATGCTGCGGCAGCACTGCAATATTGCTTTTTCAGCATTGGGCAAAACTTCTGTTTCGGTTGCTTGTTACATTATCACTTTCGAAAGAGGAAATAATTTTTCTTGCACGAAAGCGAAACAATAGTAATGTAAAATTTAAAAGATTAGTTTTATGAAAAAGAAAAAAATTACTTGGTGTAATAGCAGGGTTCTGGGTGCAATAGCGGCAATATTATTCTTGTCGGCATCGTTAGAACACAGTCAAGCACAATCAGTAACCATTATCAACAAGATGCCTACAAGCGAAGAAGATCTTATGGCAGTTTATAGCACCGGCGGAGGCGACACCAGCATGTCGATTATCTTCCTCGAATCGTCGCCACAGCACTTCAACAGCCCCGATATGCCCCGCTTTACCATAGTAGGCAAACAACAACAATACTACCTTGGTATAGGTGGTTATGTAAAAGCCACTATAGGCATGGACTTCGATGGCGCACTTAACAGCCCCGTTTATTTTACTCCCGCCAACATCAGCATTCCCGATATTCCGGGCAACGATGCCAAATTACAATATAGTGTGGCTACAACCAATTTGTTTATGCACTTTGTGGGTATGCCCGGTAGCGACGACCGCTTTTCGGCATACGTAAACGCCAACTTTACCGGCATGAACAACAGTCCCAAACTTCAATATGCCTACGTTATGTATCGCGGATTTACTGCTGGTTATAGCACCAGTTTATTCACCGATGTTAATGCCGCACCGCCTACCATCGACCAAGAAGGACCTAACGGAATGACATTTGTAAGAACATATATGTTGTCTTACAAAAAGAATTGGGACAATATCGGCATAGGTATATCGGCCGAAATGCCCAACCCAGACCCTACTTACAACAACTTTACCCATAGCGTATACCAACGCATACCCGACATACCTGCTTATGTTCAATTTATGTGGGGCGACTATGGCAGCCGCGTACGACTATCGGGACTATTGCGTAATATGACATATCGCCAATACGACATTGAAAGTTTCGAAGCCGACAACAAAACACAAATGGGATATGGTATGCAACTTAGCGGTAATATAGGATTTGGCAATATAATTACCTTCTACTATCAAGGAACATACGGCAACGGTATAACATCGTATTTTCAAGACGGTAGCGGACAAAACCTTGATATGTTTCCAAACCAAAAAGCACTCAATGAACTTGTTACGCCCGAGTCGTGGGGCGGATATGTAGGCTTGCAATTCAACATAACAGAACGCGTGTTTGCCTCAGCAACCTACAGTCAAGTTCGAGTGCTTTCGAAAGACGGCTTCTATGAACCGGACTACTACAAGGGTAGCCAATACTTGGCAGTGAACATGTTTTGTCGCGTGAAATCGAACATGATGTTTGGCATAGAATACCTTTGGGGTAAACGCCAAAACATGGACGACGCTTCCAACACCGCCAACCGTATACAAACAGTGGCCCGATTCAACTTCTAACTAAAACTTTTTTATTTGATTGACAGCAATGGGGGGAGTGTTTACTTACCTCCATTGTTGTTTCTCGGTATATACAGCAATATGATATTGGTTAAGGAATACAAACGTATAATAGGTGCCGTAGTTTGTGCCATAGCGGCAGGCATAATAAGCGGGGTGGCAACACCTATATCCAAAATAGTACTTAGCGGCAATGTGTCGCCCGAAAGTATAACCATCGTTAAACTTACGGCTACGGCATCAGTGCTTTGGATTATAGGCTTATTTGTACCACAAATCAAAACCGATAGGCATTTGCTGATACACCTTGGTGGCATAGGTATAGGCGGCATGTTTGTCGGCACATTGCTGTTTTACATCGGGCTAAATTTATCCTTCCCCATCGAAGCCGGAATTATAAACTCTTATTCTCCACTATGGTGCATAGTAGTGGCAACACTATGGGCCAAGAAAGGTTTGTATAAAAAACAAGGCGAAGGTATAGCCATAGCCACAGTAGGACTAATGGTAACGATAATATTTTTTGGAGAATGGGAACACGACATTGTACACATTATAGGCAACCTATTAGTTATGGTATCGATGATAATAACAGCCACATATACATTTGCTTTGGAAAAACTATCATCAGGACTACAACTGATACATATATATAAATGGGCCTACACCTTTGCAACCATAGTTGCAATAGCGGTGCATATAGCATTCGATGGCATTGCAATGCCGGCACTACACACCGACACTTTGCTTGTAGTATATATAATATATGTATGTGCAGTAGCCACTCCCCTATCCTTGGTGCTACACTTTGTGGCAAAAAAACGCCTGACGACAAAAACACTAAACACATACTCGTACATACAACCTTTGGCAGGCATGATAGTAGCCTACAATATAGGCTTCAACACCCTTACAATCTTCGACCCCATAGCAATAGTGATTATAGTAGGCGGCTATCTGCTTGCCACACGAAAGAGAAGATAAGCGTTAGATGAAGCCGTGCAAAGTTCTTTTCTTGACAATCGAATCTCAAAAAATAGACGTGGAAACATCATTCTTTTGAATAACGATATAACAGCAATTCAATGTTTACGACTTTAGATATAGCAACACCGCCGAAGTTAAGAATACTATAATAATTACTAATATTGCAGCATAAAAGGAAACCAACAATGTACCAATATCGCTACTTACGCAGTTGAAATACATAAATCCGGTAATCAAACTGTCGGCAGCAGTAATAAATAGACCATTGGCACACCACAAAAATTGTTTATAAACATTTTCGGTCAAAGTCCAGCTAAATATCAGCAAAAGATTTTGCACTGGGAATATAAAGAGACCAAGCATTTTGCCGCACCCGAAAAACACTATATATGATATAGACAACAGATATATCAGCAACAACAGAATAAGTTTTGACTTATTCTTGTACAACTTCTTACGGCACACATAAACAACAACACCTGCAAACCACACCAACCAAACAGCAATGCCCAATATCTTAGTGGTCTCGCAAGAGAACTGATGACAACGAAACGTCAAAAAATAAGCTATTACTGCTATCGTCACAGCCATAACAAACAATACACCTATGGCTATCCAATGATTATTTACATTCAAACATTTCATAATATAAATATTTATTACAAATTAATATCCATACTTTTTACGCTTCGTTATTAAGAAGAAAGCCGATAGAAGAACTGCCGCCACTTCGGCACAAATAACTGCCGCCCATATACCGTCGATACCGATAAGCAAAGGCAGCAAAAGCACCGCCGCCACCTCGAACACGAAGGTGCGACTGAACGACACCACAGCCGAGATAACACCATTGTTCAACGCCGTAAAAAACGCCGACACATATATACTGAAGCCTGCAAGCAAGAAGGCAATGCAATATATACGGAAAGCGTTGCGGGTAAGCGTGTAAAGACCTTGGTCGTAGCCCACAAACACGTTGGCGATTGGAGCCGCAAGCACCTCCGCCAGCACCGTAAGCCCCACCGAAACCACAGCAGTTATCTTCAGGCTCTTGAGTAGCACATTGTGCATTTCGGCTTTGTTTTGAGCACCATAGTGGTAGCTGACCACCGGCGAACACCCCATGCCATAGCCGAAAAACACTGCCATAAACAAGAAGTTGACGTACACCATCACGCCGTAAGCTGCCACCCCGTCCTCGCCTATATATCGCATCAGCTGATAGTTGTAAAGCATAGATATAACCGATGCCGACACATTGCTCATAAACTCCGACAAGCCATTGAGAAACGTTTGTCCTATTGCCCTAAGGCTGAACATAGCACGCCTAAACCTCAGCAAGCTACCATTTGGCAAAGCGAAATACACCACAGGTAGCAACGCCCCAACCGTTTGACTTATAGCCGTAGCCAATGCTGCACCCTTCAAGCCCATAGCCAAAGGCACTATAAACACATAGTCCAAAACAATGTTGCCCACACCGGCAATAAGCATAACCGCCAAACCCAACGAAGGCCTCTCGGCCACGATAAAAAACGCCTGAAACACATTCTGCAACACAAACATAGCGAGGCTACAAAACACTATGCGACCATACAACACACAATTATCCAATAGTTCGCCTTCGGCACCAAAGGCAATGGCCACATCGCGAAGAAAGTACTGCCCAAAAGCAGCGAAACACAGCCCCAACACCACCGACACGATGACTAACAGAGTGAATATACTTTGAGCCTTAGGCTTATCGCCCTCGCCCAAAATCTTGGCCACCAAGGCACTGCCACCGGCTCCTATTATAAAGCCCAGCGAACCCAATATCTGAATAAGAGGATATATAAGATTGACAGCCGCAAACGACGTTTTGCCCACATAGTTGGACACAAACCACCCGTCCACAATAACATATATGGAGGTGAACAACATCATGGCCACGCTTGGAAGCGTGAAGCGGATAAGTCGCCCATAAGAAAAATGGTCCGAAAGCTGAATAGGGTTAGCCATAAGCTACAGTATGATATATTTTACAGATCAACAACTATTTTCCGATACAAAAACGACCAAAGATATTTCCCAATAGTTCGTCGGAAGTTACCTGACCGGTAATCAAACCAAGGTAATACAACGACTGACGAACGTCCACCATCAGTAGGTCGCCGGGCAACGACGAGTCTATACCCGTACGTACTGCCTTCACAGCTTCCAATATATGAAGAAAAGCCTCGTAGTGGCGGGCGTTGGTAAGGAGGGTGTTATCTATCTGACGGCCGGCTTTCACATGGTCTACGAGGTTACGAGTAAGAACCTCGATGTTCTTCTTTTCTTTGGCCGAAATAAATATACAATCTTTTATGCTCTCATCTACAATTTTATTGCTACTCTCGTCGGTCAAGATGTCGCTCTTATTTATTACCAATACAAAATGCTTATCCTGCAACGATTCATCAGTCTTCTCACTTTCCATCATTTCCTTCAAATCGATAGTAAGAGCCTCTTGAATGTCTACCACACGTATCACTATTGCAGCTTTTTCGATAGCCTTGTATGTTCGCTCGATACCATAGTTTTCAATCTCGTTGTCGGATTGGCGAATGCCTGCCGTGTCGATAAAACGAAATGTAATACCATCGATGGTTATCGCATCTTCGATAGTATCGCGAGTGGTTCCGGGAATGTCGGACACTATAGCACGGTCTTCGTTAAGAAGAGCATTGAGGAGGGTGGATTTTCCCACATTGGGCTTACCCACTATGGCTACGGGTACGCCATTCTTTACAGCGTTGCCCAATCGGAACGAATTGGTAAGGCTTGCCACCTGTGTTTCAATCTCGTTGAGTAGATTCATAAGGTCGGAACGGTCGGCAAACTCCACATCCTCGTCGCTAAAGTCGAGCTCCAATTCCATAAGCGAAGCCAAGTTTACAAACTTTTCGCGAAGGTTGGCTATGCTTTTCGAAAAGCCACCCCTCAGCTGATGAATGGCCAAACCGTGCGAAGCCTCGGAGTTAGAGTCGATAAGGTCGGCCACAGCCTCGGCCTGCGAAAGGTCGAACTTGCCATTGAGGAACCCCCTCAGTGTAAACTCGCCCGGCTCGGCAAGACGAGCACCGGCAGCCACAAGGGTTTCCATCACCTTCTGCTGAACGTATAGCGAGCCATGGCACGATATTTCGATACAATCCTCGCCGGTATACGAACGAGGGTTTTCGAAATAAGTGGCCACCACCTCGTCGATAAGCTTATCGCCATCGCAGAAGCAGCAGAAATGAGCCGTGTTTGGTGCAAAAGACTCCACCACCCTACTTCCTTTCGGACTGAGCAGCACTTTGTTGCACACCGTCTTTGCATCACGTCCCGAAATGCGTACAACCGCTATTCCGCCCACACCCTGCGGAGTGGATATGGCACATATAGTTTCTGTATTTCTTGTTGCAGTCATCTTTTAGACTATATTATTATTGTTATTTTACTTTACACGCTCTTCCCAGCCTTCGCCGTATAGTTCATTCATCTCGCTATTGGTTAACTGTAGACGTTGCTTAATAGAATAAGGATTGGCCGACATGGCGTTGGCCACAAGCATTAGCACCATTACCGACAGGCACACTATCATTATCAAACCAATAGGTGCCACTATAGAAACAGCTGCCATAACAAACGACAACGCAATAACTATAATTTTAACCTTCGACATAAATGACAGATAGTCGTGCAACTTATTTTCGAGAGATGGAATTTGAATCATTGCCCTATATTTCTTTTTGGAATAAGGAATAAGCACCACATACAATAGCGCAGCCACAGCCGGGAAAACAATCGATACATAAACATTCCACTTACCCAAATCTAATTTAGGCATAAGGTCCGTAAACTTATACAAACACTGCACTGCAATGGCAAGTAGAAACATAACCACAAGGACTACCACAGCCACAGTAGTCTGATTTTCAATCTTCTTTATATATTTTTCCATATTATATCCGTATAGTTTTGATGTGCAAAGATACGATTTTTTTTTCATTTGAATATCGGCAACATTTCTCTTGGAAAGTAACGATTTCAGCTATCCACACAAAAAGAGATTAACTTCTTAAGAAAATTACCACATATTAACATCACATCATTTAACACGAAAAACGGCATTATTTATGCACCTCAATCTTGTTTTGAAAAAAATATGGCAATACAGAAGAGTTATCACCATAAACAACTGATTATCAACGACAGGGTTTTTAGTAAAAAATCACTTCAAATACAATTTCACCCAATTGAGAGATTTTTAGATATGGGTCTCGTGCAATTCACACCCGGGTCGTGATGAAATTACACCCATATCACGTAGTTTTCATCTCTATATCGTGAGGAATTTTCAGCGCAATCGGGACTATTTTTCGGCAATATCACGAGTTCAAACAAGCATCATTTAACATTTACAAGATATTATTTAACATTTAAAACTTCTTTCCCCCATACTCCTTTTCCTAATTCCAAGGACTTATCTTCCAAAGTTTCCATACTTGTTCATGCTTTTCAAAAAACAGTTTTTTTATGGCAATTTCTAAAAATTGCTTTGCAGATGATTTGCGCATGTTGACTTCGTCGAAGTTGCTAACGCTCGGAATAGCTAATGCTTTGGCATTGCTCTTCGCTCGCTTAATCGCAATTTTCTTAGAAAGATTTTTACTTTCTTTTGATTGAGTGTAGCGGGCTACACGATTGAAAAAGAAATAAAAAGATTTCAAGAAAAAACGTAAAGCACGCAAAAGTTTAAAGAATAATTCTTCTAATTTAATGAAACGTGG
>JAFZFU010000003.1 GCA_017555745.1 Bacteroidales bacterium | reverse complement strand
TGATTGATTTTCAGATATTCTAATTTTCATTTCTTGAGACTCCAATCTCAGCGTCTTGAGACTCCAATGTCAGCATCTTGAGATTGGAGTCTCAACAAAGGTAATTTTCAATGCTCTCAAAACACCTCTTTAAAGGTCTTTTTGTAACGATGAAAAGTTGCGTTTAGTATGTAGTATATTGTTAAAATTTCGCCACGGTTTCTTGACTTTTTATATTCTGCCTTTTTGCCTTGCCAAGTTCGTGTTTCGCCACCCGGCGATTTTGGCATTCAAAAAAATATTTGGTAATTCAAAAATATTGTGTATATTTGCAGGCGAAAAGGTAGTCTTTTCAATAGTTAAAAAATCGTATTAATAAATTAAAAAAGAAATTCTTATGAAAAAAAGAAAAATGACTTTGGCGATAGCTTGTATGGCTATCTTAGCAGTGGGAACAACCGTTTTTGTAGGTTGCAAAAAAGAATCTAATTTAATATCAAAAAATGAAACAAGTACAATTTCAAATTTAGATAAAAAAATGTATGGTGAAGGAGGTGGAACTATTACAATAAACATTTCAATTGGTAAAAAAGATTCTGATGGATATTGTAAACCAGGATGGGGACTTTGCATTCCAAAAATTAGAAGAGTAACTCTTGAAGAAATATGTGAATTACAAGAAATATATGCTATTCCTAAAATAGAAGATGATGAAAGAATCATATGGCAAATCAACTACTCCTATGCCTCAGAAGAAGAAAAAGAATATATTGTAGAAAACTTAGAAAAAGATGGTGAGTTTATATTTTTATCCTATGATCTGGAATTTACAAAAGAAGAAGTTTTTGAACTATTTGAAATGGAAACACCAATCATAGTTTCATCACAAACAGGTGTAATATCTGAGATTGACTTTGAAAATAAATGGTTTAGTGTAAGATTTGATTATAAGTATATTGAAAAATAAATTATTTGATGAAAAAAAACTTATATACAATTATTTTATTGTTCTTAATAACATTATTTGCAAGTTGTAGTTTTGTAACTATTTGTTACGATACTTCTCATAGTGTCAAGAAGTCTGTCAACTATAAAAATATGATTCCATTAAAAGTGACAGACTTAAAAAAAATGCTTACTTCAGACACCTCTCACTACAAAATAGTAGTAATATACGATGTTTGTTGCGGATGGTGCAAAGAAAGATTCGAAACAATATATCCTGATTTTTTAGCAAAAACAGATACGAATGAGGTTAGATGGATATTTATCCATTCTAATACAGGAGGACTTGGCGACAATGAATGGTTTTTACGAAACAATGGAATAAACAGCACAATGTATTACTTTAAAGATGACACACCTGCTTTTGCCGCCAAAATCAAAAATGCTGAGCGGTATGTGAATATATCGCGATATTTAGCCGATTGTGATAGCATTAATTACCCCTATGGAATACCTTTGAATTATTTGGTAAATAAAAATGGAAAAATAAAATTACTATACAAAAGGAATAATAAAGGGGAATGTATGCTTGCTCCTATGCAATTACATGAAATTCAAGATTCAATACATTTACTCAATTTTTATAAGATTGATTCTTTACTAATTAACAATGACATAGAATGTCAATCGTCTAATTGTGTGCAACCGAAGAGCAAATAGATGAGTTACTGGATAATTATAAAGATTTGGGATTTTAAAGTTTGAGGTTATGAAAAACAGGATATTATTTACTATAGTGCTTCTGTCAGTTATTTTTGCGTCGTGCGAACCGGGTTGTGTACCCGAAGGTCCATTTGTTGGTTTGTATATAAAAAATGCGAGTACACATAGCGTAGTGGTTGAACATAAATGTATCGCTGCAGTTAATTTAGTTTCGGGTCAAACGTCCAGTGTCAACTATGGCTCTCATTATCATGCACCTCTTCCAAAAGAAGGTTATTTTAGTAGAGCGTATGTATATTCAGATACCGCTACATTTACATTTGATGATGGAACAGTTTGGAAACATTATTATATTACTACTGATACTACAGTTTTGCCTTATGAGAGGTTATTTGTCCCAAGTGAAGGAAATATATGGATATATAGTTCGTGGAAAACCACAGATGAGAGAAATTATACCTACACCATCACCGAAGAAGATTACCAAAGGGCATTGGAACAAAATGAGAAGTAAATGATAAATAAAAAGGTGCAGCATAAATGTTGCACCTTTTTTGTTTTTATGCCTACAATGAATTACTATTTCGGCGGCATTTTGCCAATTGCAAATAAACGTGTATCTTTGCAACGCTTTTTGCAGATAACTAAACAGAAATTTGAAACAGACTAAAACATTATAACTATGAGACATAAAAGTATATATGTGTTGATATTTATGCTTTTGCCACTGTTGGCAACAGCACAAAGCTATATTATCGTTGTGCCGGAAAATGCTGCAGAAGTGGAGCTTGAAGCTGCCGGCGAGTTTAAATATTTTGCCAAGGAAGCCATGGGTGAAGACTTTCTTGTCCTAACCGAGAATGATTATCAAGGCGAAGCCAACTATATATCGATAGGCAAAACAAGGTTGGCCGAAGGCGTGTATGGCCAATATTCTCCACAACTTAAATGGGACGGCTTTGCAGTACACTCCGATGGCAAAAACCTCTATCTTGTGGGCAACGATGGCAAGGCACTGCTATATGCTGTATATCATTACTGGGAAAAATATGGTGGAGTAAGATTGTTTACCGATGCTGAAATGATGATACCCAAACGCACTTTGGCAATGTTGGCTACCAAGGTGAGCGACGTGCAAAACCCATCGTTTCAGTATAGAGAAACGCTACATGTGTTGCCAAACATATCGCAACGCTATGCCGATTTTCATCACTTGCACAACCGCAAAGATATGGAGAAGGATTGGGGAATGTTTGTACACACCTACCAGCATCTTGTGCCCGAAAAAGAATACTTTGGCAATCACCCCGAATGGTTTGCACAAGTAAATGGTCGTAGGGTTCGTGATGGTCAGCTGTGTTTGAGCAACGAAGCTGTGTTTGAAGAGCTGTGCCGAAACCTACAAAAAGAAATAGACAAAAACCCCAGTGCCAAAATATGGTCGGTGAGTCAGAACGACAATATAAATGCGTGTACCTGCCCCGAATGCTTGAAGTTGGATTCGATGTACGGCGGGCAGTCGGGCACTATGCTTTGGTTTACCAACAAGGTGGCAGAGCGTTTTCCCGATAAAACAATCTCCATGCTTGCCTATCAGCACACACGCAATGCTCCTAAGAATATAAAGCCACGTGGCAATGTGAACATAATGCTTTGCTCTATAGAGAGTCAACGTCAGGCAGCAATAGCCACCAACGATGCCGAGAGAGGTTTTGTGAAAGATGTGGAAGACTGGACTGCCTTAACCGACAATATTTTCTTGTGGGACTACGTGGTGCAGTTCCGCAACTATATGGACCCATTTCCAAACCTTCATGTGCTACAGCCCAACTTGCAATTCTTTGCCAAACATGGAATAAAGATGATGTTCGAACAAGGCTCGGGCGACAACGTGACCGAAAACCACATATACCGCACATACTTATTGTCCAAACTTATGTGGAATGTGAATGTGGATGTGGATTCGTTGCGTGCCGACTTTCTGAACCATTATTATGGCGAGGGCATAGCTCCGCTGGTGGCTATGTATTACGACACTATGCAGCATGCTTTGCTTCGGTCCGGACAGGTGCTGAATATATACGGCTATCCTATCAATGCCAAAAACGGATACTTGAGCCAAGGTATGATAGAATACTATAAAACGCTGTTTCATAGAATGTATATGCAAACATTGGACACCGTGGTTACGAACCGAATTCGCTTGTTGGAGTTGCCTTTGGATTTTGCTATATTGGATTTGTCTATGAGCAACCTCTCGGCCGATCTTAGTTATTTCACCATCAAAAACGGTAAGAAAACTCTTCGCCCCGAGATGATGGCTATGGCCGAACGCTTTGTGGCCGATTGTAAAAAGCATAATGTGAAGAAGCTGGAAGAGATAGAGTATCCGCCGGCACGCTTTTTGAGCAACATACGTAACTATGTATCTAAGTCGTTGGAAGAAAATCTTGCACAGGGCAAACCCATAACATGCACCACCAAGTGGAGCGAGATATATGATGTAGGAGGCCCTTCGGCTCTTGTGGATGGCAACTTTGGTATTGTGAACTACAACTATAATTGGTTGGGCTTTTGGGGCGAACACCTCGACGCTACCATCGACCTACAAGAGGTGAAAGATATTCACGAGATAAGCCTCGACTTCTTCTCCTATCCGTTGTCGTGGATATTTGTTCCCGAAAAAGTAGA
This sequence comes from Bacteroidales bacterium, assembly GCA_017555745.1. Taxonomy (GTDB): domain Bacteria; phylum Bacteroidota; class Bacteroidia; order Bacteroidales; family P3; genus HGM05376. Next base: position 1,225 of record JAFZFU010000003.1, on the reverse strand, counting down.
GTTCTATATATCTGCCGACAGTGTAAACTGGGAAAAAGTAGGCGAACAACACTACAAGAACAAAGAAGTACTTGCAGTGGCACAGATAGTAAAGATGAGCTCGCCACGTTTCGAGAAGAAAGCACGCTATGTGCGAGTGTTTGCCCATTCGATATTAAAGAATCCATCGTGGCATCGCGGTGTAGGCGAACCTTCGTGGATATTCACAGATGAGATATTGGTAAAATAAGATTGAAGATATGGAAAAGAAACCTCTTTACAGAAAAGTGAATAAGAGAACACATAATGGCTGGGCGTGGTATTATTATCCAAAAGAACGTTATAGGTTTGAACGGCATAAAAAGTCCTACACCCAAGCTGCAAAGATGCCAATAAAGAAACATTCGATGTTCAGAACAGGATACGACTACACTCCTTTGATCAGATTTCTACATGCCCATGTGGGTGATGTGTGGATTGATATATTTTGCGAATGCCAAGCACGGTTAAATAATATAACACCACTGACTCGGATGGTTGTAAACGTCAACAAAAGAGGGTTGGTGATGGATAATTATCCGTGTGAAGAATTGCCAAAATATTGTGAAGTGGGGGAGGATAGCTATTGGTCTACATTATATGTCGACGAAGAAGGTGTACTTCAATTTGTAGATAAAGATTATCACAAACCACCGGTAAGTAATTCTTTAGCATTTACCGATACTTGGAACGGCGAACCTCAATATCCAAATGATGAAACAATATGAAGAAGACAATATTACTATCGCTGCTGTCATTGTTCACGGTGTTGGTAGTTGAGGCACAGAGTGTATATACTCCGATGAAGGAGTTTCTCTTTGAAGTGCAGACCACCGTGGGCAATGAAAAGGAAGTGCAGTATATAAGTATGTGGGCTACCGATAAGCCTTGGGAGGCCGATTCGTCGCAGCACGAGTTGTTTTATGCCTATCATGGTCATTGTAGTTCTGACTATCTTGCCGCACAGTGGCCATATACTGATGATGTGGAAGCCACGGGAATGATAGAAACCGATGCTTATGTGTGGCTTCATCCGCCGCGTTGGCGAAAGCTTTCGGTACTCGAATACTTTCCTTTTCCGGAGATTACTAAGGATATAGAAAGTGGATGTAAGTACAAACGTATGTTTCTCGGCTATGTCGATTTCCTTGAAAAATGGATGTGGCTGCGTTATAAGATGACGGCAGAAACTATTGGCAACAAAACC
>JAFZFU010000047.1 GCA_017555745.1 Bacteroidales bacterium | reverse complement strand
TCGATTTATTTCTATTTGATTTTTTTGCTTCATCGGACAATGTTCGTCCTCGATATCCTTTTTCACATATTTTATCCTTTAAATCATATTGTTTCAATATCTCTTGTTGTCCTACATAAGCACTATCTGCATAAAATTCCTGTCCTTTATCTGATTCATCTAATAGGTTGGGTAATGCTTGGGAATTATGAACAGAAGCCGGTGTTGTTAAACATCTTTTGACGAATTTACTCTTTTTATCTACTTTAGCATGAGCCTTGTAACCAAAATAGTTTTGTTTTCCTTTCTGTGTCCAACGTGCATCAATATCTTTATGATTTTTCTTTTGTGGCTTATCATTCCATAATTCTTTACCTTCTCCTTTTTTTATCTTTTCGTTTTCTTCTCTACTATTACGTTGTTTAGATGCTATTACAAAACTTGCATCTATCATCTGACCCTCATTAAAAATTAATCCTTTTTCTGTCAATGTATTGACAAAATCATGAAACAATATTTCTCCAAGTCCATTGTCTATCAAACGTTCTCTAAAAAGCCAGATGGTTCTTGAATCAGGAACTTTATCTCCACTAGATAATCCTAGAAAATCTTTAAAACTAGTGCGATCATTTATTTGATATTCTGTTTGTTCATCGCTTATATTGTAGTACTTTTGCAGTATTATGATTTTAAACATCACAACGACATCGTATGGTTTGGCTCCGGCATTATTCTTTTTACTATTATTCAGCAATTTCGAGTCAAGTCGTTCTCGAAACATTTCAAAATCAATAACACTAGATAATTTTTCTAATGGATTACCTAAGTTTGATAGTTTTTGTAGTGTTATTTCCGAATCGAAAAGGCTAACATTGCCATACTCTTTATACTGTCTCATTATTGTATTGTTTTTATCTTGTATAATAACGAGAATTTTATATCTATATTATTGATAATCTATATTTTAATTTTTAGAAGTTACCTATAGATATAGACTATAAGAGAGATGAAGATTTTAAGGCTAAATGTGATGAGTTTTATACAGTAGAGCCTTTGTTGAAATTAGTTCATAGAGCTGACAGAGATTCTTATTCGGACGAAAATGAGGCTCAGAGAGGCGGTTATTTTTATCCGCTACATTACATCGAAAATCCGGCATCGCCAATTATTGTTGCAAGCAAAGAGCCTAAGGCTTTCGAGTTGGATTATGTTGCCGACAGTGTAGATAATTTTTCGTGTGTAGGATTGGGAGATATCTGTTTGGACACCGTAATCCGAAAAGATTGCACCAAAGATTTTTCGCACAAAGGCAAAGACACTATTGTTTTGCAAGAGGTAGGTGGCGGAATGGCCAACGTTATGTGCAATATGTCTTATTTAGGTTGGAGTGCTTACCCAATAGCATTATTGGACAAGTCCAAAGTGTCGAAAAAGATTGAAGATGACCTTGAGCGCTTTGGCGTAAATAACAAATTAGTATCGACATGTGATGATGGCAAAACTTATATAAAACAATATGCACACTATTACGACAAGGCCGGCAATCACGAAGGCAGATATGGTCAGATAAAAGTTCATACCGGCAAGTTGGATTCGGCAGGTAATGCCCAATTGCACATATCGTATCGTCAAATAAGTTCAAGGGCAATACTGTTGACAATATTCTAAGTCAAATAGATTTTGTGCCAAATGTATTCTTTTTTTGACAATGTGAACACCGGTCATAGAATGATAGCCAAAGAAATGCGCAACAGAGGTGCATTGGTTTATTTTGAACCGACAAATAGACACGATAAGAAAGAAAACATAATCAAGTGTACTGCATTCAGCCATATCATCAAAGTATCGGACAACGATTTTCCCAATATCGAAGATTTTGTAGAAAACATGTCGGACAAGTTGGTTATTCAAACATTGGGCGCCAATGGTGCCAGATTTAATCTGTTTAATCAGGGATGGGTTAATATTTCGTTGGTTGCAAACGATTATGTGGCAGACAGTACAGGTGCCGGAGATATTACAACAGCTGTATTTTTAAGCAAGTTAGCTAAGTCGGGTTGCTTGTCGGCCGATCGGTTTACAACAGAAAAAGTACTCCAAGCCTTATCCGAAGCCATGGTTTATGCATCGTATAGCGTATCATTTTTAGGCGCAAAAAGTATGTGGTATGCCGACCCCGACTGCAAAGCAACACCAAAGACAGAGTTATAAGATGTGAGTTGGGGCAAAAATATATCTGCTATTCCATAATTCCTGCCGGTGTTCTACTACGAAAATAAAATCGAGGCTATTTATACTATAAACGCCTTTTTTGCGTTTCCTTTTGCGATTGACTAAATTATTATATCACAAAAACATGAAACAAAACACATTCGGCAACGACTTTTCGTTGATAACATCGCTTAAATTTTTCCATAAATGGCGCAAAGTATTATTGTTGGTTATCGTTGTAGCCTTCGTACTTTCGCTTGTGGCATCGCTATTGATAACCCCACACTATAAATCGTCGGTGGTATTTTTCCCCACAAGTTCGAACCGCATGTCGAAAGCCATCATCACCGACCGCTATGACTTTATGGACTATGGCAGCGAACGCGACTGCGAATATGCAATACAAATACTATCGTCGCAAGCCATGATGGAAGACGTATGTAACCGCTTTAAACTAATGGAACACTACGGCATAGACGCCAATGCCGACGACAAGAAATTTCAATTGGAAGAAAAATATAAAGGATACGTAACGGTGCAACGTACCGAATACCTCGGAGTGGAAGTAACCGTTATGGACGAAGACCCACAATATGCCGCCGATATAGCCAACTTTATGGCCGAAAACTACGACAGCCTATGCACCCGCATACACAAAGCACGTGCCACCGACGCCTGCACAGTGTTGGAAGGGGTATGTAGCAAATTGGAAAAAGAGATATTGCAATTGGAAGACTCGCTTGGCGGATTATATAACTATTCGGACTATACAAACCGCATGTATCAAGAGTTGGCCAAACAAACAAGTGCCGGCAACACAGCAGCCGCCAACCGCATACGCTCGGAAATAGCTTCGCACAAAAGTGCCAAAGGCAGTTTTGCAGGCATAAACGATATGTTGCAAACCAAACGCGAAGAATTGGCCGAAATACAAGCCAAACTTGCTCAACGCCAAACCGATTTGGAAAACGATATATCTTATAAATATTGGTTAGACAAAGCTACACCCGCCGACAAAAAGGCTTATCCGAAACGTTTGATAATAGTGGCTTTGGGCACTATAGCATCATTGATAATGTGCATATTGGTATTATTGGTGATGGAACGTGCAAAACAATGGAACATAACCACCGAGAACAAAGAAGAATAGCAACAACCATTATATAATTATAGTATAGGCAACCGATTATGGGCAATGGTGGCGGCATAAAAAAATGGATTACAGAAAACAAAACGGCAGTGGTGGCTACAGCCATAACGCTGGCGTTTTGCGTTGTTAATTCCATGATGATATCCAAAGATATTTTTCTACTTATGGCCATACCATTGGTGGGACTGCTGGTGGTGCTGTTTACATTCAAAATAGAAACGGCAATGCTGATAACGGCATTCTTCACCCCTTTTGCCATAGATATGGCTTTGGTGCCCAAAATGGAACTATCGATGCCGGTGGAGCCTATGATGATACTGTTTAGCGGTATATTCATATTCAGAGTACTGATAGCCAAATCCTACGACACCGCCATACTGAAACACCCGGTGGTGATAAGCGCAATGGCAATGTTGGGCTGGATGCTGATAACCTCTATAACATCGGAAATGCCGATGGTATCGTTTAAATACTTGGCAGCACGAATATGGTTTATGATACCGTTCTTTTTTGCCGCCACACAGATATTTAGGTCCACCAAACGCATACGACAATTTTTTTGGTGCTACGCTTTCTCGCTTATAGTGGTAATATTGATATCCTCGATAAAAACGGTAAGCAACTTTTCGGATTTGCAAACACTGCACCGGGTTATGAAACCTTTCTACAACGACCATACCGCATACGGAGTAGCCATAGCATTGTTTGTGCCCGTGGCATTTTATTTTGCCATAGAAAAACGCAGCAACCTACTGATTAAGACACTGTCGATAGTGGCATTGGGTATACTGTTGATGGGACTTATATTTTCGTATTCGCGCGCAGCATGGATAAGCGTTGTGGGAGCCATAGGAGTATACTACGCCATAAAATTCGGCATGAAAATAAAATGGATGCTTGTTATAGCGGGTATGGGAGTGGCATTGTTTTTTACTTACCAGGCCGATGTGTTATACAAGTTGGGCAAAAACAACCAAGACTCATCGTACAACCTTGCCGACCAAGTACGCTCGATATCCAACATATCGACAGATGCCTCCAATGTGGAACGTCTAAACCGTTGGGCTTCGGCACTGCGTATGTTTGAAGAACGCCCGTTTGTAGGATGGGGCCCCGGAACATATCAGTTTATATACGGCAAATACCAACGCTCTTACCAACTCTCGACCATAAGCACCAACTCGGGCAACTTGGGCAATGCCCACAGCGAATACATAGGGCCATTGGCCGATGAGGGAATACCGGGAACGATATTCATAGTATTGGTATTCGGTTTCACCTTTGCAACGGGAATAAAAGTATACCGTACTACCAAAGACAAAAATGTGGCAAACATGGCTTTGGCGTTCACTTTAGGATTGTTTACATACTATGTGCATGGTATATTCAACAACTTTTTAGACACCGACAAGCTGTCTGTACCCTTTTGGGGATTTACGGCGGCAATAGTGGCATTGGATTTATATTTCCCCAAAAAGGAAAAACAAACAGCCGACAACGCTAAACAATTGGAACAAAAAAATGGTTGATACAACAACCATGAACGAGGAAAAATAACAACATTTTGTGATAAAAAAAATAAAAAGTTTTGAATTTCTGTATTTTATCAAGAAAAATGTGTATTTTTGCAAGTCGAAACAGAATAATATAAAGTAGCATAAAACATGGTTATTGCATTATATAACAATGTGTTGTGCGTATAATATTCAGTATATATTTAGGAGAAAAAAGATGATAAATATAACATTACCCGATGGTTCGGTTCGCGAGTACGAACAAGGCATCACAGCATACGATATAGCCAAAAGCATTAGCGAAGGATTGGCTCGCAATGTTTTAGCTGCTAAAGTAAACGACCAAGTAGTAGAATTAAATCGCCCTATCGAAGGCGATGCTACAGTGCAACTTCTTACATGGAACGATGAAGAAGGCAAACATGCATTTTGGCACACATCTGCACACTTGTTGGCAGCCGCTATAGAAGAGCTATATCCCGGTGCAAAATTCGGTATAGGTCCGGCCATCGAAAATGGTTTTTACTACGATATAGACTTTGGCAACTACAGCATATCGTCCGACGACTTTGCCAAGATAGAAAAGAAAATGGCAGAGTTGGTAAGCGACAAAACACCAATAGTACGCAAAAGTGTAACCAAAGCCGAAGCTTTAGACTTTTTTACACAAAAAGGCGATGAATACAAATTGGAACTTATAAACGATTTGGCCGACGGCACTATAACATTTTACGAATCAGGCAAATTTACCGACTTATGCCGCGGACCTCACTTGATAGATTTTTCTCCTATCAAAGCGTTGAAACTAATAAACCTTGCAGGTGCTTATTGGCGTGGTGACGAAAAACGTAAACAATTGACCCGTATATATGCCATCAGTTTTCCAAAAAAGAAGGAACTTGATGAATATTTGGCAATGATGGAAGAAGCAAAAAAACGCGACCACCGCAAATTGGGAAAAGAATTGGGACTATTCATGTTTAACGACGTGATAGGAAAAGGACTTCCTTTGTGGTTACCTAAAGGCACCGACTTGCGTTTGCGCCTACAAAACTTCCTTACCAAAATACAAAAACGCTACGGCTACGAACAAGTTATAACTCCACACATAGGAGGTAAACAACTATATGTAACTTCGGGGCACTGGGAACATTATGGTGCCGACAGTTTCCGCCCTATCACCACTCCGGAAGAAGGCGAAGAATACTTGTTGAAACCTATGAACTGCCCTCACCACTGTATGATATTCCGCAACGAACCTCGTTCGTATAAAGACCTTCCAATACGCTATGCCGAATTTGGAACAGTATACAGATACGAACAAAGCGGTGAGTTACACGGATTGACACGTGTACGTTCGTTTACACAAGATGACGCTCACATATTCTGCCGTCCCGACCAAGTTAAAGAAGAATTCATACGCGTAATGGAAATTATCGAAATAATTTTCAAAGCGTTGAGTTTCGACAAATTTGAAGCACAAATATCGTTACGCGACCCTAATAACAAAACAAAATATGTGGGTACCGACGAAAACTGGGCTAAAGCAGAAGCCGCTATCGTAGAAGCATGTAAAGAAAAGAACTTGCCTGCAAAAGTAGAATACGGCGAAGCTGCTTTCTATGGTCCTAAATTGGACTTCATGGTAAAAGACGCGATAGGTCGTCGTTGGCAATTGGGTACTATACAAGTAGACTACAACTTACCCGAACGCTTCGACCTTGAATATATAGGCAACGACAACCAAAAACACCGCCCTGTAATGATACACCGTGCACCTTTTGGTTCGATGGAACGTTTTGTGGCAGTGCTTATAGAACATACCGGTGGTAAATTCCCATTATGGCTTACTCCCGAACAATTCATAATACTACCTGTAAGTGAAAAGTTCGAAGAACATGCACGCCAAATGGAAAAAACATTAGACGATATGGGATTGCGCGGTATAATAGACCTTAGAAACGAAAAAATAGGCCGAAAGATACGCGACGCCGAAATGAAAAAGATACCTTTCATGCTTATTTTGGGCGAAAAAGAAGTAGAAGAAGGCACTCTATCGGTACGCCGTCATGGACAAGGCGACTTGGGTAGCATGACACCAAAAGCATTCGCCGAAATGATTGAAGCAGAAATACAAACATTATTATAACTAACCGCAAGGTAGTACAATAAATAAACATATTAATTAATATAGGAGACAAAAGTTATAGCAACACCTGTAAAACCAATCAAAAAAGTGCGTCCAGTAAAAGGACCCGTTAAAAAGGAAATGCTACACAAAATCAACGATGCGATAACAGCACCCGTTGTAAGAGTGGTGGGAGAAAATGTAGAACAAGGAATTCTCCCAATAAAAGAGGCATTGGAAATGGCCTACGAACAAGAATTGGATCTTGTTGAAATATCGCCATCTGCCAATCCACCGGTGTGTAGAATTGTCGATTATCAAAAGTTCATGTACGAATTAAAGAAAAAACAAAAAGAACAAAAAAATAAATCGACAAAGGTAGTAATAAAAGAGATCCGTCTGGGACCACAAACTGATGATCATGATTTTGATTTTAAGCTAAACCATGCCATCCGTTTTTTGAAAGAAGGTTCGAAGGTGAAAGTAGATGTGTTCTTTAAAGGAAGAACAATCGTATATAAAGAGCAAGGCGAAGCCATCTTGTTGAAATTTGCCGAGGCATTGTTAGAGTACGGTAAACCCGAAAAAATGCCACAATTGGAAGGCAAACGCATGATGATGATAATTGCTCCCAAAAAACAATAGAGACTATATATTCTTTTAGATATTAACTTTTAAAACAGTAAAAAATGCCAAAAATGAAATCAAAATCCGCTGCAAAAAAGAGATTTGCTCTTACAGGCACCGGAAAAATTAAAAGAAAGCATGCTTATCATAGTCACATTTTGACTAAGAAAGAAACTTGCCAAAAACGTAATCTTACACACACCGCATTGGTAAGTGGAGATGACGAAAAACGCGTAAAAGAAATGCTTTTAATGTAATAACACATAAGCATAACGCACAGTAATAAAATTAAACGGAGTTATTAACCATTGTTTTAAGCACAAAAGATCTTGTGAAACACCAAGACGCTGAAACGAAAAAAAATTAAAAATTATGCCAAGATCAGTAAACGCTGTTGCTTCGAGAGCACGCAGAAAAAAAATCTTAAACCGTACCAAAGGGTATTGGGGAAGAGGTAAAAACGTATGGACCGTTGCCAAAAATAAATGGGAAAAAGGTCAACAATATGCATACCGTGATAGAAAATGTAAGAAAAGAGAATTTCGTTCGTTGTGGATCAACCGTATCAATGCCGGTTGTCGCTTGAATGGTATTTCTTATTCTGTGTTTATGGGTGAAGTTCACAAAGCTAACATAGGATTGAACCGCAAGGTTTTGGCCGACTTAGCCATGAATCATCCCGAAGCTTTCACTGCCGTTGTAAAAATGGTAAAAAAGTAAATCAACCAAGTTATAAACATTCAAACATTTTTATGTCATGGGAAAAACAGAATTAATGCAATATGTAGAAAATTTGGTAGAACGCAAAGAGTTCCCAAATTTCAAAGCAGGTGATACCATTACTGTTCATTATAAAATCCGCGAAGGAAACAAAGAACGTAT
>JAFZFU010000046.1 GCA_017555745.1 Bacteroidales bacterium | reverse complement strand
TAAACTTGCACCCTCAAAATAGTGCATTCTCACGATGTCTATTTTCTCATCGTACTTGAAATTTTCTCTTCTTTTTCTTTTGGTTTCTTTATTCATATTTTGTTGACTTTTGTGTCAACTTTTTTCAGCACAAGACATTTTATTTAGGCGGTCGAGTGGGTTGTATATAGGACAATGATAGAGAAAACTTCTAAAAATCCCCATTCCGCAATATTCTATTTTAGCGTTATTTTCGGTATTTCAGAACTTCTATAGATGACCTAAAAAGCAACAAAAAACTATAGGCAATTTCTAAAAATTGCTTTGCCGGTGATTTGTGGAATTTTGCTAGAAAGAAATAGAAAGATTTCGGCAAAAAAAACACAAACGCTGCGATTAAGTGAGTAAAGAGTAATGCCTAAGCATTAGCTCTTTCGAGCGATAGCAACATTGCCGAAGTCAACTAGGTAAAAGTTTAAAGAAGAATTTTTCCAACTTACTAAAACGTGGGATTTTTAGAAGTTGCCTCTAATAAAATCTGTCGATTTTCTATATTTCTTCAAAAAACGAATAATCATTTTCTCAAAAATGAATAATCGTTTTTTCAAAAATGATTATTCGGTCCGTTTACAACCGATTATTCGTTTTTCCAAAATCGAATAATCGTTTTCTTGCTTGCTATTGTCATATTTTCCCTTATCCCACACAAACAAAAAGATATTATAACACTTTGATGATATGCACTGTTTGCTTTTGAGATGGAAAAGTAAAGTTGGTAATGGACAATTTTTGCCATAAAGTATTTATTTCAAAAATATTGCAAGTGTCTATTTTATCAATAGTCAATGTCCCCAAAATGCTAATTTCAAATCCTAAAAGCCACCATTTAAATGGTATTTTAAGATATTTACATAATATTGCAAGTTGTTTATTTTCAGTATATAAAAATATATATCCGATATTTCTTGCTTAATTGAAAAATTACCCTTACTTTTGTACTTCAAAACCACAAGTAAAATACTAAATGATGGTTCTCTGTTTTATTAGAAAGTGAGTTTTTAAACATATCTATAATAATGCTCTGGTTATTATGCTTCAGAGTATAGTAGTCAAAGAGTTTATGGAAGTAAATTTTGGGGTATTGTAGGTAAGAGTTTGTTTTTTTTAAATCATAATATAATGGTCGAAACAATGCATGTACAATACGTACTATATTGGATTAGAATGTTTATGAATATGGTACAATAGTTCGATAATATAAAAGTATTGAGATTGTTATAAAAGCACTGAAAAATAAAATAATAAAGGCAAATAGATGTTTAAATACATTAAAAAATAGAAACATTATGGATTATAAAGAAGAAATAATAAAAACTCTTAGAGCAACAAAACGTGAAAATATAGAAAATGTGATAGAGCAGTTGGAAAAGAAACACTTTTTTGAAGTGCCGGCATCTGTAAAGAATCACAATAATTTTAAATCTGGATTGGCAAAACATTCATGGGAAGTATATCAATGTGCATTGGAATTAAATGATAAATATGGGTACAAATTATCCAAAAATAATATAGCTATAGCCACATTGCTACATGATATTTGTAAAGCTGATGTTTATTATGTAAGTCCGCATGATGGCGAAGTAAAGACAAATGCAGAAAATAGGAGTAAGGGACATGGATCTAAATCTGTAAAGTTAATAAAAGAATTTGCTTTTAATTTGACTTATGAAGAACTCATGGCTATTTGGTGGCACATGGGTGAGCATGAACAAGATTACGATAAGTATTCAAAATATTTTTATCCTCAAATGTACGAACAAGCCAAAAATATTCCTCTTTGTCGTGTTGTTATGGACGCGGATAAAGTAGCATCAGTTTCAGCAATGAAAGGAATAGGATTTTCTTGTTGTGAAAACAATGATTCAAAGCCTTGTCCCTCTTGGAATTCAGACTCTTGGTTACAACGTTTTTATGTAGCATCGCAGAAAAAAGATACACGTGGTGTTCGTAAAGAAGTTTTTATGTCCACGGTGGATATTGTGAAAGCAGGTTCCTATATAACAAATGGTGGGAAACACATAAATCTTAAAGAGTTTATGGAAAAAGAGCCTTTGAAAATGAATATTTTTTATAAAATAGAGCAACCAAAAATTACAACTAATGAACGTTACGATACAGTAATTAGAGTAGAAAATAACGATTGTTTGGCGACGGCAAAAGCGATGTTTCAACAAGATTCAGGAAAAGATGTATGTGTTCTTAATATGGCAAGCCGGCAAAATCCCGGAGGTGGTGTTTTTAGCGGAGCCGGTGCTCAGGAGGAATATCTATTCCGCTGTTCCGATTATTTTCGTTTTCTATTCCAATATGCAGTTTCATTCGATCCTGCTGAATATGAAATAGCAAAAGATCCTAACTATAAATATCCCTTAGATAGAAATTTTGGTGGTATCTTTTCTAAGTCAGTTACTGTTTTTAGAGATAAAGAATCTTCGGGCTATGCGTTGTTAGATACACCTTGGAAGGTGGATATGATAGCTGTTCCCGCAATGAATCTTATGAAAGGTCAACCTGCAGAAAACAATTATAAAATAGGAACATTGAATAAAATACGAACAATATTGAGAGGTGCATATAACGGAGGAAGTCGGAGATTAGTACTTGGTGCATTTGGATGTGGTGCATATCGTAACGACCCAAAAGTTATATCGAATTTATTCAAAGAAGTATTGCATTCGGACGAGTTTTGTGGAGCATTCAAAGAGGTAGTATTTGCCATTATTGAAGATCACAATTCAAGAGGCGTAAACTACAATACGTTTCAAGAATGTTTTAGAAATTAAATGATAAGTATACAAATATAATACACTATATCCGTTGGTTGAATTAATCTATGGTATATTTAGTATAGTCTATTGCTTTGTTTGATAAATAATATACATGACTATTTAATCAAGGAAATATAAACAAATTAATTCAGTCAACGTTTTTTTTATATAAATAACATGTTGGAGTTGATAGGAAAATATAACAAGAATTGTAAAGTTTACAACGATGATGTGGAATGTGCAGCCCTTGGCACTATCTGCAATATCCTCAATATAAAAGAACATGCCGATGTGCCTATTAGAATTATGCCTGATGTGCATGATGGCAAAGGTATCGTTATCGGTTTTACACAACCATTGACTAATGCCGTTTGTCCAAGTCATGTTGGTGTTGACATTGGATGTACTGTTGATATGTACATTACGGACAAAAAAGTAAACCCCGATGAGTTTCCTATCATTAACCATAGAATTAAGCAGAAGATTGCATTTGGTATGGAGCTTGCACCCAAAAAGAGCTACGAAGAGAAAGATTTGTATAAGTTTTTGAGAACATACTATGACAAAGCTCGAAGATCTTGGCCCGAAATGATTAATGATATTTATATAGACGAAGACTATATATACGAAATATGTACAAAGATAGGCATAGACTTAAAACGGTTCTATTATGCCCTTGGCACAGTAGGTGGCGGAAATCATTACTGCGAAATAGGAGAGAAAGATGGCTGTTACACATTTTCGATACATTGCGGTTCGCGCAATTTTGGTAAGAAAATATGTGAATATTGGGAAAATGTGGCAAATGGCAAAACTTACGATAAAAAGAAGTTTAAAGAGCTTTCGGCCGAGATAAAAAAGAATACTCAAGACAAAACACTTATCCCCGAACTTATCGAAGAAGCAAAAAAGACGTTGATGACTCGGGACTGCACTCCCGGTTATTTGACTGGTGAAAACATGAAAGGATATATCACCGATATGGTTGTGGCAACGGGATATGCTCTTTTCAATCATCACGTTATTGCCAATATGATAGCAAAAATATTTGATAAGATTTGTGGAGCAAAGGTGGTAGAGCATTTCACATCTATTCATAACTATATTGACTTTGAAGATCATATTATCAGAAAAGGAGCCATCAGAGCATATAAAGATGAAATTATTTTGGTTCCTTTGAATATGAGAGATGGAGTTGCTGTATGTCGAGGACTTGGCAATGAGAATTGGAACTATAGTTGTTCGCATGGTAGTGGAAGAAAAATGTCGAGATCGAAAGCAAAAGAAACATTATTGATGGAGAATTTTGAAGCAGATATGCAAAATGTTTTCTCAACATGTATATCAAAAAACACTATCGACGAGTCGCCGGCAGCATACAAAGATTCTAATAAAATTCTTGATTTGATTTCAGAAACTTGCGAAGTGCTTTATGTGGTAAAACCTATTATCAGTATCAAAGATACATCTGAAGCACCATCTTGGAAAAAGAATAAGAAATAGCTGATGGCAACTTTTAAAATTCCACGTTGTAGAACTCTGATTAACAATAGAAAGAACTTTTGCGTTGCTGTTGCTCGGAAGGGCTAATACTGAAGTGTTGTTCTTCTTCTTATCGGGAGTATTTCTATTTCTTTTTTTGGGAGGGGAGGGGTATAGCCTACTGTGAATGGTCAAAAAATGTATTGTAAGGACGAGTCGTAGCACGTCTCTATCGGTAAAAATCAGAAACTCACTTGCAAAGCATTTTTTAGAAATTGGCGAATCTTGTTTTACTTTATTTACAATATTTTTCCCAAGATATCAACTTATTTCTGTATATTTGCATAGGAAAAAGGTATAACTAATAAATGCCTTAATTGTTGATTATATGTTTAATATATAAAAAGATAATTATTATGAATATATTCCAGAGCAAGAAAAAGACAATAATGTCGTATGTAATTATTACTTTTGGTATATTTTTGTACACATTTGCATGGTCGGCATTTCTTATTCCAAGCCAAATTATAGGTGGAGGAGTCAGTGGTGTGTCGTCTATACTTTATTTCCTTTCGGGTGAGAGTATGCCTGTGGGTATAACCAATCTTATTATCAATGCGATATTGGTACTTATTGCATTGAAGTTGTTGGGTGCTAAATTTGGTCTCAATACTATTTATGGTATATTGGTATCGTCGGCTTTTTTCATTTTTCTTCAACAAGGTATAGAAATACAAAATTTGCTTGATATTACTAAGTTCGATCCCTTTATGTGTGCTATTATAGGTGGTGGATTGGCCGGCGCCGGTATAGGATTGGCATTTTCGATGGGTGGTAATACAGGTGGTACAGATATTATTGCCCTTATAGTGAATAAGTATTACAATATCAGTCCGGGTAAGGTGATTATGTATCTCGATATTGTTATTATCGGATGCTCGTTTTTTGTGTCGGGTTCTATAGAAAATGTGGTGTATGGCTATGTACAGATGGCTGTGATGACATACGCATTAGATTTGGTTATAGATGGTTCAAAACAGTCGTATCAGATAATGGTGTTTTCGCAGTATACTAAGGAGATAGCCGATAGGATAGGTAGCGAAGTGGGTAGAGGCGTAACGCTATTGAATGGTTGGGGCTGGTTTAGCAAAAGCGACCAAAAGGTGCTTTTGGTTATAGCTCGCAAGGTGGACAAACCTTTGATAATGGAAATAATACAAACAGCCGACCCCAAGGCATTTATTTCGGTGGCTAAGGTGCAAGGTGTGTATGGCAAGAATTTTGATAAGTTGAAACTATAATAAATTAAATATTAAACCAATGAAAAAGATATTTCTAATTTTATCACTCGTAGTAATTGTGTTGTTTTCGGCATGTTCCGACAAAGTTGTTTTCGACCAGAAACACAATTTTGCAAGCAGTACATGGATGCGTTTTGAAGCCGAAGATTTTGATGTAAAAATAAACAACACCGAAGATTGTTATGATATTTATTTTTCGGTAGTGGTTGATACCAATGTTCTTAAATTAAAGAATATTCCTTTGGTGGTGAATATTGCTGATGAGGAAGGTGGTCGTAGAACATTTATGTGCGAAGTGCCTTTCAACAACAAAAAAGGTCAATTTGAGGGCAAACCTATAGGCGATTTTGTAGAAATAACAGCCAAAGCTCGCGAATATTTCTATTTCAACACAAAGGGTGTGCATAAGTTTTCGGTAAAAAATGCCACACAGTATTACGAACTTAAAGGTATATCATCTATTGCATTAAAGATAGAAAAATCCAATATGGATATAAACTTAGATTAAGAGAGTGCAGGTGGATAAGAGTGTGAATAAAAATTTCGACCATATCAAGCAGTTGCTTGTAAATATTCCCGAAAAGCCCGGAGTATATCGATACTACGACGATTCGGGAAATATTTTATATGTAGGCAAGGCTCGAAACCTTAAGCGTAGGGTGTCGTCGTATTTTAGTCATTACAACGATTTGTCGCCCAAGATTCGTATTTTGGTACGAAAGATATGCGACGTAAAATATATAGTGGTGGAAAATGAGATAGATGCTTTATTGTTGGAAAACAACCTTATAAAGCAGTATCAGCCTAAGTATAATAGTATGCTCAAAGACGATAAGAGCTATCCCTCACTATGTATCACATCCGAGCCTTATCCTCGTTTGCTTTACACTCGCGACCGTACCTCCATAAAAGGCTCTTTCTTTGGTCCTTATCCTAATCAAAAGATATTGCGAGAACTGCAGAATATTATTCGCAAATTGTTTTGCTACCGCACTTGCAAACTTAACTTAACACCCGAAAGCATAAGGCAAGGTAAGTATAAAGCATGTATCAACAGCCAGATAGGTTTGTGTAATGCTCCTTGTGTGGCAAACGAAAGCCAAGAGGAGTATCTGCAAACCATGAATATGATACGCAATATATTGAAGGGAGACTTTAAAGAGATACTCGATGACTTGAAAAAGAAGATGCTGGACTATGCCGAAGTGTTGGAATTCGAAAAGGCAGAGGCTATTAAGCAAAAAATAATCCTTTTGGAGCAATATCAAAGCAGGTCGATGGTGGTAAATACCGGAATTCGCGATGTAGATGTATACTCCATTGTGTCTGATGACAGATGTGCTTACATCAATATTATGCGTATCAAGAATGGAGGTATAATACATTCTTATTCTACCGAAGTAAAGAAACAACTCGATGAGACTGATGCCGAAATTTTATCGATGGTTATTCCCGAGTTGCACACCCGTGTGTCGAGTACTGCCAAAGAGATAATAGTACCTTTCGAGGTGGATATTCCTGATGATTATCTTTCGCAAACCATACCTACACGTGGCGATAAGAAACAACTATTGGAGTTGTCGTTTCGCAATTTGAAATACTACCGTCACGAGCGAGACCATCAGCGTATGCTTGTAGAGCCCGAAGGTTTGAAGTTGCAGTTATTGGAGAAGATACAGGCTGAATTGCATTTGCCGGAATTGCCCCGACATATTGAGTCGTTTGATAATTCAAACATACAGGGTGCTTATCCCGTAGCCGCAATGGTGCATTTTGCCGATGGCAAACCTTGCCCCTCCGAATACAGATTATTTAATATAAAAACTGTGGAAGGCCCCGACGATTATGCTTCGATGGAGGAAGTGGTGTATAGGCGTTATAAACGATTGAAAGAAGAAAACAAACCATTGCCACAACTTATTATTGTAGATGGAGGTAGGGGACAGATGGAGTCGGTGCGTAAGGTGATAGAAGATCAGTTAAATCTGTCTATTCCTATAGCGGGATTGGTTAAAGACGATCATCACCGCACTGCGGAACTCCTATACGGTTTTCCACCCACTACCATTGGCATCGCTCCTCGAAGTGCTTTGTTTCATTTGATGGAGCATATACAAAGCGAGGTGCATAGGTTTGCAATTACATTTCATCGTAGCAAACGTTCTAAAGGTACAATCAAAACATCGTTGACAGAGATTAAGGGTATAGGCGAAAAAACTGCACGGGAATTGTTGTTGAAGTTCCATTCGGTAAAGCAAATCAAGAATGCTTCGTTTGACGATTTGGCCAAATGCATAGGTATAGCAAAGGCTAAGATAGTAATGGAATATTTTCATGGCAACGATGATGTGTTGTAGTGCTTATTGCTATTGTTGTTCCATTATCGGCTTATTGAAAGGTTACCAGTGAGGATTGCTTGTCTTTGTCTTTGCGTATGTTTTTCAGTAGAGTGCCATTTTCGATAGGTAGGCGTACTATGTAGGTTTTGTTGGCTTTGTTAGTCAACTTGTTGGTTATTATCCATGGGTTCATTTCGCGTAGCATCTTGTAGGTTGTATTATGCTCTTTGGCAAATTGGTATAAGTCTACATTTTGACCTTTAAGTTCTGCTGTGCGATATGGTAGTTGAGGATACATATCCTTGTATCGCAAATGGAAACCATAGTCCTGTGGATTTTGCATTATAAGTTTCATTGCCATAATGCGGTATACATATCGTGCTGTTTCCGAATTTAGTCGTAGGTCGTAGTAGTTATCCACTTCTTGTAGATTTAGTTGTCGTTGCAATCCGTTTTCGCCACAGTTGTATGCCGCTGCTGCCAGGGTCCAACTGCCAAATTGGTTGTATAGCGCTTTGAGGAATTTACATGCTGCTTCGGTTGAAGCTTCCAATGAGTTGCGCATATCTATTTCTTCGCTTATTTCCAATCCGTACTTTTTGCCGGTGACTTTAATAAATTGCCAATAACCTTGCGCCTTTGCCGGTGAGGTTACATTCATCAAGTTGCTTTCTATAACACAAAGATATTTAAAGTCATCGGGTATGTTATGACGTTTAAGTATTGGCTCTATAACAGGAAAAAAGCGATAAGCTCGTTTCATGTTAAGTATGGTATTGGTATGCCAATACATATTGGAAAGTATTTCTCTATCCAATCCTTCTCGCACATAGTATACGTTCAACGGAACTTTTTCGCCGGCAAATTTAAGAGTGTCGGGTAATACAGGCGAATAGATTCTGTAATCGTTTTTCAAAGCCTGTGTGTATATTGCGTCCTCATCGCTTTTATCGGTGGCAAAGATAAATATTTGTACCGATAATGTCAGTGTCGATAATATTATTGCTATGATGCTTAACTTCTTCATATATTATGTGTTTAAAATGTGATTAACCCCTACTTACAACGAAAAAGAGTAAGTATTTATGCAATACAAAATTACTAATATTATCATTATTCTGTTCATGATGATGTTCTTTTTTATTCACAAAACAATACTAATAAGCAGTATTTTCGAAAATAATTCGTACCTTTGCACTACGATAATGTAATATATTTGTATTGTAAATATCATTAAATCAACGATAATATACTAAAGATGGGAGTTGTTACACTACTAAGTTTGGCAGTGGCCGTATCGATGGATGCTTTTGCTGTTTCTATTTGTAAAGGTTTGGCATTGCAAAAAATAAAACTAAAGCAATACGCTTTGGTTGGTTTGTGGTTTGGTGGTTTTCAGGCGCTTATGCCTGTGATAGGTTACTTCTTGGGTGGTAAGTTTATGGATAAAATAAGCTCGTTCGACCATTGGGTGGCAGCAGGTTTGTTGGCCATAATTGGCATTAATATGATACGCGAAGCACTCTCTAAAGATGAAGAAAAAGTAGATAAATCGTTGGATATAAAAACAATGTTTATGTTGGCTGTAGCCACTAGTATCGATGCGCTTGCCGTGGGTATATCGCTTTCGGTATTTGATATTAATATTTGGCTTTCGGTACTTTGCATAGGTGTTACCACTTTTATGTTTTCGGCCGCAGGGCTTAAGATTGGCTCGCTGTTTGGTACACGCCATAAATCCAAAGCCGAGTTTGTAGGTGGTGTCATACTTATAATATTGGGTATAAAAACAGTACTCGAACATACCGGAGTGTTGTAGTCTGATTCTTCTGTATCGAAATGTCAACTAAGCTAAAACACAATATCTAAAAAGTTAAAATTCAACTATATACATATGTTGTAATTTCACCCGCATATCACCACCCGACTTACCCGCCTGACAGAGGCTTCGCGACCCGACTAACAACACCTCTACCACCCGACTCACACACGCTCCGGTACCCGACTGATTCAACCCTTGTCACCCGACTCACTTATCCTCCGCTACCCGACTGATTTTTACTATGCCTTAAATAAACCATTATCCCATATACATTATTATGCAATAA
Organism: Bacteroidales bacterium; assembly: GCA_017555745.1. Taxonomy (GTDB): domain Bacteria; phylum Bacteroidota; class Bacteroidia; order Bacteroidales; family P3; genus HGM05376. The sequence continues at coordinate 15,609 of JAFZFU010000046.1, read as the reverse complement.
CATATATGGGATAAAATGTTTAAACCCAATCGGTCGTTAGGATTTTTACAAGATTCTTCAATATGTAGTTTGAAGTATAAATTGTTTTAATCGATGCTTTCGAATATTTTCTTTTATGAATGCTTCAGATACGTTTCCTGTTGACACATATGCAAAATAATATTGGTATGTACTAAACAACCAGGTAAGGCGTTTCTTCTTAATTCTTGAACCACAGTTTTGGTTAATAGAATTTCGAACAGCTTCGTTTTTAGTTTTCTCTGCCAATTCGCCGATTGTATAGTTTTCATATTCAAAACGAATTACTTTTTCGAATTCTTCATAAACTTTTATTTCTCCCCCTTCTTTGTACAATCTCTTGAATTTTTTGAAAGCCTCGTTCGCCCAGCAATGCTCTGCTATATTTTTTGCAACTCCTTCGTATGCTTGCTCAATCTCTCTTTCTAGTTGTTCTTCCTCTCTCTTTTTTTGACGTTCAATCTCACGTTGCTTCTCAATCTCACGTTGCTTCTCAATCTCACGTTGTTTTTCATATTCAATCTTACGTTGCATTTCAATCTTAAGTAGTTTTTCATACTCGATCTCACGTTGTCGCCTTTCAATCTCGTGCTGCTTTTCTATGAGTACATCGTTGATATTGGTGTCAAATTCTATGTTCCAATTATTAATTAGCCAATTATTAATTAGCAAACCTCCATAAATGTAATATTGGAAATCTTTGATTTTTTTTATTCCGCAAATAACACCACCGACATTAACACATTTCACTCCATAAATTATTGTGTCTTGAATTTTATCTAAATCAGATGGAATACTTATTGAATTTGATATTTGATAAGTATATTCTATTTTGCCGGAAGAAAGGTCTTTTTCTTTGCGATAAACCATACAGCCATTATAATACAATCTTGTTGCTTCTTTTGGTACCATATCATATTTTCCTTTTTCAATCCATACACCGTGAGGAACACCTTCTTTATTGACCTTTCCTTTGATTATTTTATATGATCCTGAATCGTATCTACGCATATACAATACAGTATCCGAAATAGTACCGTTGACAAACTTCCCGGTCATTTCGTCCCCCTCATCTCTAAAAGAGAATTTCCCGTTCAACAAACCGTCTTTATAGTTGAAATCATAGTAGTAATTTGGGTTTTCCTTCCCGGTTTCTTGATCCTTTTTTTTAATGGTCCAATGCCCATTACGTTTGCCATGATTGTAGTTACCTCTAATCTCAAAAATATCCCCAAATAAAGATGTATATGAAATCTTGAATGAGCTATGGAGTATACGATTTTCCTCTTTATCCTCATAATAGGAGTAACTTCCCTTAAACCCATAAGCTCCCTCACCGAATAGTTCGGCAATCCATTCCGGTTTCGTCATTGGGCCGTTATAGGTTTTGACATTTTGAGAATTTGTTGATAATACATAAGAAAGCAATGTTAATTAAAATATATTTTTTCATGTTATTGTATTTTTGTTGTTTTATATTACATTACTAATTCTTCTATTACTGATTCTTCTATTTTCCAATCGGGGTCTTCGGGATAACTATATTGCCAAAGAGGATCTATGACATCAAATTCCTTTCCATTCTCGGCTATAGTAAGTTGTATGCATTTCCCGGAATGATATACAAGGTCTACATTCCGTTGATTATTTCCCAATTCATTTTTTCCAATATTCCTTATTCTAATATCGTCAACCACATCGTGCTCATAACATTCCCCACCTAAACATACAAGGCTCCAAAAAAAATCATCATAATAGTCTTTTGTGTCTATAAATTTTGTATGATTAGGTCTAAAATATATATCTGTTATTTCATCAAGAGAATATAGGTATAATGGACGTTTTAATAATGATGTAAACCTGAATGTACTATCCATAATAACCCGAACTCGACTATAAATAACCCCTGCATGATTCATACTATAAATTAAGTCATAATATGATGAAACCCTATCGTCAAATATTTCCTTTAGTTCCCCAGTTGCTTTACTAAAATGAATAAAACTACTACTCCAAAGTAGTTCAGAATATGACCAATCATGATCAAAATGATCATAATAATATTTGGCTTTATCCAGACCGGCCTGAAGAGCATTTTCTTGAATATAGTTTATTACTGTTTCACTTATTAGATAGTCTTCTACTCGTTCTATTAATATATTGTTTACATAATCTCTCAACTTGTCTTCTTTTGAAGTACAAGAAGCAAGTAACATCATTATTGCCAGACAAAATGTCAAAATTTTAATCTGTTTCATTGATTTTTTCATTGTTTAATACCATTCATTTACCCAAAACTCATCAAAAATATCATTTCCAATAGGATTGTCAAGTTTTCCTCCAATCACGTCATAAAACCATAAAAGTCTCCAATCTGATTCTGCGTTAGCACATTCTTGCTCTTGTTTCTCCCAAGAATCCTCTTTACATGAAATCAGCCAAAAATGAGTTCTCTCAACGGGGAAGTTTGGGTAATATGAGTGAAATGTATTACTATTTTTGTTGAGTTGACCATCAGCCAAATTAGTGTAGATTTTGTTTTCAATGATAATTAAGTGTTCTTCGATCTGATTATTTCTTCTCACTTTACATTTTGCGAATACATCAATATAATGCCATTCTCGTGATACATTTACTTCAACAATATCAACATCTCTGCAATCTTTCATGTCAAGAAGTTGCAACAAAGTGAAACGGCTTATTTCGTGAAGTTTTCTGTTCTCCACGTCTTTTCGAGCAGCAAGCCGCATTAACCACGAAATTTGATAACCCAACATGGCCTCTTTGCCGTGGTCTTTAGAATTATCCATCATAAAAAAAGACTTCATAATAATCCAAATTTTATCAGTTTTATGGTAGGTTCTAAAAATTCATCTTCTAACAAAATATAGAACCCACCTTTACTATTTTGTTAGAATTTTCACTCTGCGAAAGTACTCTATTTATTCAAAAGTTCCAAATAAATAGAAGTAACTTCTAAAAACTATCCACGGCTCGATGGGAAAACTATAAAATTGGTAATAAGAAAGTGAAGCCATCCATTTCCACCATATTCCAAACGTTGGACTTCGACTTCCATATAAAGTGAATATAAGTTTAGTGAATTGCCTCACTAGGTCGGTATCGTATGTATATTTACGAATACAACCAATGAAGCATACTTTCGCTTTATATTCCTACTTTATAACTTTGTAAGTTGTCGAAGCTCACGTTTGAGGAATCCAGCAAAAATGCCTTTCTAATACCAAAACCTATCTCATGGTTTTGCGGTGCAAAATTACAACTTATTTTTCAATCTGCAAAGGATTTTAACCTTTTATTTTCGCCTTTGATATAAAAATATATATATAAGTGGATGATGAGATTGTAAACTGTTTAATTATCAAATAAATATAGTATGCTCTTTTGGTGGTGAAAATATTATGTTTGGGCATCTACACAAAATCTATGCATCAAATCGGGTTTGATAAAAACGTGGAATTTTTAAATGTTGTTTTATTAGAGATGGGAATTGTATATAAACAAAAAAATCTCGCTTGTTTTTGCGAGATTTGTGGAGCTGGGCGGAGTCGAACCGCCGTCCAAACAAGTAACAAAAATGCTTTCTACATGCTTATTCTTTGATTGTTTTTCGAGTCGGCCCCGGACAAAGACACCCAAAGCAAACCTTAGCTTCTAAAATTTCATTGCAGCATCGAAGCTCTACAGCAACTATCCCATTCTCACGAGCACTTCCGGGTCGACAACCGATGGGCGGGGTTGTCGGGAAATGTCTTGTTTCAGCACCTAGTGCCGAAATAATGCAAGCCTACTGTACTTCAGCTTAAGCAGCAAGAGCGTAGTTATTTTCGCCAATTATTGTTTTACATCCGTTTTCGAGGCTTCTGATGTGTGAGCCTGCATGCTTACAAATCCATTATCCTTGCTGTCAAAACCGGTCAGCCCCATAATTGAACTTGTAACGTATCGTAAGAAACAATCGTTGTACAAAACCGTTTCTATTGGATACAAAAAAAGCCCTCGTTTAGGAGAGCTTTTGCGGTCCGGACGAGACTCGAACTCGCGACCCCATGCGTGACAGGCATGTATTCTAACCGACTGAACTACCGGACCAAGATTTCTAAGAACTCTTTTCGTTTTCGTTTGCGAGTGCAAAGATACAACCTTTTTTCATACTGACCAAATATTTTTTGAAAAAAAGTTTCATTTTTCTTTTAATATCTTGATAATCAAGATTGAAATTTTTGTATTTTTTTGACTGAATATCCATTGAAATGCCTCCAAAATTCCATTTTTACCTTCAGAAAAATGAAAATTTGATGTCTTTTCTATCACTTTTTATTCAATATCTTTGTTTGTTGTTGAAATAAAGTTACTTAAGATTTTTGTATCTCAATAAAAAGATGTAACTTTGCAGTTGTATTTGGTTATTATGAATTGATATAACATGTTGATAAATATAGTTTTATGAAGATAAATGAAATTATTTCGTATCTAGATAATAGATTTCCACCATCGCTGCAAGAATCTTACGATAATTCGGGATTTTTGCTTGGTGATAGAAATTCCGAGATAAAGGGTGCTTTGGTGGCTGTAGATCTCACTATGGAGGTTGTTGAAGAGGCATTGCAATATGGTTGCAACCTTATTATAACTCATCATTCGTTTATTTTTTCGGGCGTCAAACGTATAACTACCGATTCGCTTATGGGTAGAATGCTATATATGTTAATAAATAATAATATGGCAGTATATGCAGCACATACCAATCTGGATAATCTCGATACCGGAGTGAATGATATTTTGGCGAAAAGATTGGGTATAATAGATACTAAAATACTTTCGCCGATGAGCAATAAGTTGCGCAAGTTGGTGGTATATGTACCCACTTTGTATGCCAACAAAGTTCGTGAGGCAATGTTTGAAGCCGGTGCTGGTGGAATAGGCAATTATGATAGTTGCAGTTTTAACAGCGAAGGGAAAGGAACATTTCGAGCCAATGCTGCTGCTACTCCGTTTGTAGGCGAAATAGGCGAGTTGCATGTTGAAGCCGAGGAACGTATAGAAGTTGTCTATCCTGTTATGTATGAGCAGCGTATTCTATCTGCGATGAAGGCTGTACATCCTTACGAAGAACCGGCTTACGATTGCATACCATTAACCAATGTTTGGGATAGGGTAGGAGCTGGAATGGTGGGAGTATTGCCGGAGTCTATGTCTACCATAGATTTTCTTAAAAGGGTAAAAGATGTGTTGGGTATACCTGTAATCAGACATTCCGATTTGTGTTTCGATACTGTACGTACAGTGGCAATATGTGGAGGTGCGGGTAGTTTTTTGATAGGTAATGCCAAGGGAGCCAAAGCCGATATATACCTTACGGGAGACTTAAAATATCATGATTTCCAGCAAGCCGAAGGTGGAATAATATTGGCCGATATAGGACACTTCGAAAGTGAACAATTCGTAAAAGATTTAATTTATTGGGAAATGTCTAAAAAATTTAGTAACTTTGTTTCCCGAATTTCGATTCAAAATCGAGGTTTTGTATTATATATTTGATTAGAAAACAGTAATATACATTAGATATATGGCAAAGAGAAAAGTGGCTGAACTTGAAAAAGAAGCAATGATTAATGAGGCTTTACGCCAACAAGAAGTCGATATTATAGTAGAAAATCGTCTTGTGGCTTTGTATACATTACAGCACGTGGATAGCAAAATAGACAAGATTCGTATAATAAGAGGTGAATTGCCTCTTGAAGTACAAGATTTGGAAGACGAAATAGCCGGTTTGAATACTCGTATTTCGAATTTCCAATCGGAAATATCCTTGGCTGAAAAGGCTGTGGCTGATTCCAAAAATGAAATAGCCGAGCATAAGGAAATGATTAGCAAATATCAAAAGCAACAAGAGAACGTAAGAAACAACCGCGAGTTTGAATCGTTGAACAAAGAAATTGAATTCCAAGATTTGGAAATACAACTTTGTGATCGTAAAATAAAAGAAAATAACGCCAAGATAAAAGAAAAGCATCAACATATCGAAATAGCAAAAAATATGTTGGAAACTCGTACCGCAGACTTGGAAGCTAAGAGAGAAGAACTTGAAGAGATTACTAAGGAAACAGAATTGGAAGAAGTAGAATTGTTGAAGAGATCGAAAGAGCAAGAACAATTTATCGAAGAACGTTACCTTACTGCCTACAAGCGTATTCGCAACGCAGCTCGTAATGGTTTGGCTGTGGTTATGGTCGATCGTGATGCTTGCGGCGGTTGTTTCAACAAGATTCCTCACCAACGTCAAATGGAAATTAAGATGCACAAGAAAGTAATAGTGTGTGAACATTGTGGACGTATATTGGTGGATCAAGATATTGTAGATAAGGCATTGGCTAAATAAGCAAATAAAGATATAATATTCAATAGTTGTTTTCATGGATTAATGTTTGAGGGGTGAATTTTATTTGCCCCTCTTTTTTCTAAATAGACGAGATTATGAGAAAGCGGATAGCGTTGGTGGCTCACGATAGTTGTAAACGCGAAATGGTGGATTGGGTCGAAGCAAATAAAAGCATATTGGCCTTACATGAGATTATTGCAACCGGAACAACCGGTCGTTTGGTGGAAGAAGCCTTGAATAATGATGTGCCGGAGAGCGAGAAAGTATGTGTGCGTAAACTTAAATCGGGCCCTCTTGGCGGCGATCAACAGTTGGGCGCTTTTATTGCTGATGGGACTATAGATATGGTGGTGTTTTTTTGGGATCCAATGACACAGCAACCTCACGATGTGGATGTGAAAGCATTACTGAGAATAACGGTGTTATACAATGTGCCAATGGCTTGCAATCGTACTACTGCCGATTATCTCATATCTTCGCCTTTATTTGCTGACGAAAATTACCAACGAAAAGAAAAAAGTTACGATAACTATATAAACCGTAAAATAGAATGACAGATATGCGATCATTGATATTAATAACCAACGACGATAGTGTATCGGCAAAGGGATTGCAAGTGTTGGTGGATTCGGTAAAAGAGTATGGCGATATAGTGGTGATGTCGACAGAACTTAATGCATCGGGCAAAGGTCATGCTCTTACTACCAATCAACCTCTTAGAGTACGACAAGTAAAAGAAGAAAAGGGATTGGAAGTATATGCATGCAATGGTACTCCGGTGGATTGTGTGAAACTGGCCGAAGCATTCTTTTGCGAACGAAAACCTGATTTGGTACTTTCGGGTATTAATCATGGAAGCAACGCTTCGATAAATGTGATATATTCCGGTACAATGGGAGCAGTAGTCGAAGCTTCGATAAATGGGATGCCAGCTATAGGATTTTCGTTGCTCAACCATGATGCTGATGCCGACTTTTCAGCTTGTGTTCCATTTGTAAAGAAGATAGTATCTGATGTGTTAAAAAATGGATTGCCGGAAAATATATCTCTCAATGTCAATATCCCCAATTTGCCATGCGATAAGATAAAAGGTGTGAGAGTGTGTCGCGAATCGAAAGCATATTGGGCAGATAGTTACGAAAAGCGTATCGACCCAAATGGAAAAGATTATTATTGGCTTACAGGTAATTTTGTGTGCAACGATAAAGGCGAGGATACTGATATTTGGGCATTGGATAATGGATATGTATCGGTGGTGCCTACTCAACCTGATTACACTTCGCTCGAATATGTGAAAGTAATGAAAGAAAGATTTGAATAATTGTTTATATTAATGAGTTATTATTGATACAGTATAAAAGTTTATGCCGATAGATACATTCAAACATAAAGGATTGCGAAAACGATTGTGTGCCGAACTTAGAGAGAAAGGTATCAACGATGAAGCTGTGTTGGCTGCTATCGAAAAGATACCTCGTCACTTTTTTTTGGAATCTACTTTTGATGTAATAGCATACGAAGATAGGGCAGTACCTATTCTTTGTGATCAAACTATTTCACAACCCTCCACGGTGGCTTTTCAGTCGCAGTTGCTCAAAATAAAACGTGGCGAAAAGGTTTTGGAAATAGGTACAGGTTCTGGCTATCAAACATCGGTACTTTGCGAGTTGGGAGCTCAGGTATTTAGTATAGAACGTCATAAAGGTTTGTTCGATAATGCCAAGCGTTTGCTTAGCGACTTTCGTTACACAGCCAAAACTTTTCTTGGAGATGGCTACAAAGGCTTACCGGCATATGCTCCTTTCGACAAAGTGATAATAACATGTGGCGCACCAGAAGTTCCTCAAGCTATTGTAGACCAAATGAAAATAGGTGCAGCTATGGTAATACCGGTAGGAAACGAAGTTCAGGAAATGAGGTTGATAACAAAAATTAGCGATACCGAACTAAAAACCGAAACATTTGGTAATTTTCGTTTTGTGCCTATGCTTGAAAAAAGAAAGTTTTAAAGCGTTTTTTCTTTTCCGCCACTAATGTGATAAAAATATAAAGTATTTAAACCCAAATCGGTTATTAGGATTGATTTGGGTTTGTTATTTTTGAATCATTGTCAAAAGACTTTAAAGAGATGTTTTTTTGATGATGAAAAATCGATGTCAAAAGTACAATTTTTTGAGTTTAAAGAAAGCGTAGAAAATTTCAAAGAATTTGAACACGAATAAATAAACTATTGCAGAAAATAAAAGGTGTGCCGAATATGCTAGCAGTCTCTTATTGCTTCGGCGCTTATTCTTTGTAATGTTTTGTTATTAACGCTATTAAATAACGATGTTGTATAATAAAATTCTTACAAGAGAAAAAATATCAAATAATGTTTCTAAAATTGAAAGTTTTGTTGTACCTTTGCATAACGATAATATAATGAATAATAGAAATAATATTTTATAAATCAAAATAATACGTTTTTAGATATGGAAATTATAGGAAAGTTAATTAGAATTTTGCCTGATCAATCGGGTGAAACAGCTAAGGGAAGATGGGTAAGAGGTGGTTTTGTAATCGAAACAGCGGAGCAATATCCACGTATGGTAGCTTTTACAATGTTTGGCGAAGATAGAGTAGGTATGGTAAAATCTATTCCTCTCGGAACACAAATTAATGTTCATTTCTCGCCTGAATCGAGAGAGTTTCAAGATCGTTGGTATACCGATTTGCGTTGTTTTAGAATAGATACATTTAATCCTGCACCTATGGGTGGAGGCTATCCGGGACAACAACCTAACTATAATCCTGGTGTGGCACCACAGCCTCAAGCAACTCAAATGCCTACACAACCGGCTCCTGATTTTGCATCAAATCCTTCTTCGGAAATGATGGGTACTGATGATGACTTACCATTTTAATTGATAGTTGAATAATTTACATAAAGAGTCGTGTGGGAGTTCGTTTTCATGCGACTTTTTGTTTAAAAAGACAAAGATATGACAAAAGATGAATTGCGTAAATGGATACGTAGCGAGAAAAAGAAGATAACACTCGCCGAAAAACAACAACGCTCTAAAGCAATATGGCAACATTTGGAAAAAAACGATAAGTTTTTGAGTGCTTCGGTGGTTTTATTATATTGGTCGATGGATGATGAGGTGTATACACACGAATTTGTACAAAAATGGGCAGCGCAAAAAACATTGCTTTTGCCTGTTGTAGATGGCGACAATTTACGTATAAAGCCTTTTACAGGCATCGAAAATATGATGATAAGCGAGCAGTTTGGTATAGGCGAGCCTATAGGCGACGACTTTGACGACCTAAGCAAGATAGAAGTAATAATAGTGCCGGGCGTGGCTTTCGATAAAAAAAGAAACAGAATGGGACGTGGTAGGGGATATTACGACAAACTATTATCCACCAACAATGCTTATAAAATAGGGGTGGGTTTTGATTTTCAGATACAAGAGGCTGTTCCTGTAGAGCAGTTCGATATTCCGATGGATTGTGTTATTTCGGAATCGGGTGTGTTTCTATAGATACGACAATACTCTATAAACGAAAAGAAGTACAAAGTTTTGGGCTTTGTACTTCTTTTTTATTTTATAATATATATTAGTACGAACGATATGTTGAACTATTCTTTTTCTTATTGCCTTTTACTCTATATGTTTTGTGAACCATCGACGAGCTTTTAGAATCAGTTTTATACATACTGCCTTTAGAAGACGAACAAGATGTCGTTGTTACCGAACAAATCGACATCAAACCTATTATCAATGTAGCATAAACGACATTTTTTGATATTCTTTTTATTGCCATGATGATATTTATTTTATTGATTTATATTCTGTTGTATCGAAATTTGTTTTTCAAAGTTATTCGCAAAGTAACGAAAAAAAACTGTAATATGCAAATCAATTGTACTTTTTTTCTTATATATGAATAAAAAACCTTGCAACGATTGCTATATTATTCAAATCTGTTGCAAGGTATCTGCGGAAAGACAGGGATTCGAACCCTGGAAACGCTTTTGACGTTTACACACTTTCCAGGCGTGCCTCTTCAACCACTCGAGCATCTTTCCAATTCGGTTTGCAAAGGTACACTTTTTTTTTTACTTACATCGGCTTTTTCGAATAATAATTTTAATATTTTCCTACTCGATATATCAAAAGATTGAATATTAGATGTATAAAAAAGTGATATTTTTTGCTTCAATTCTACGAAAACGATTGTAAATCGATCAATTTTTTATATAATCCGCCGGCTTTTATCAAATTTTGATGTGTTCCACGCTCTATTATTTCGCCTTTATCCATTACTATTATTTCATCGGCATGTTGTATGGTTGATAGGCGATGTGCTATTATTATCGATGTGCGGTTTTGCATTACGCGCTCCAATGCTTCTTGTACGTAGTATTCTGATTCGGTGTCCAATGCCGAAGTAGCCTCATCGAGGATAAGGATAGGCGGATTTTTAAGTATGGCACGTGCTATGCTTATGCGTTGTCGTTGTCCTCCCGAAAGCGATAAGCCACGGTCGCCAATGGTGGTGTAGTAGCCGTTGGGTAGTTGGTTTATAAATTCGTCGGCGTTGGCTATTTTGGCGGCTTCTATTATTTTTTCTTTGTTTATGTTACGTTTGCCAAAGGCTATGTTGTGTAAAATGCTATCGTTAAATAGTATACTTTCTTGTGATACTATGCCGCTAAGTTCGCGTAGAGAATTGATGTTCATGTCTTTTATAGCTATGCCATCGATTAGTATTTCGCCCGAAGTGCAGTCGTAGAATCGTGGTAAAAGGTCCACTAATGTGGTTTTGCCTGCTCCCGAAGGACCTACCACTGCTATGGTTTTGCCTTTCTCGATAGTGAGGTTGATGTTTTTTAGTACATATTCCTTATTGTCGGATTGATATGCAAACGATACGTTGCGGTACTCTATACTATGTTCAAATTCGTTTTTTTGTATTGCATTTTCTCGTTCGGTAATGCCTTCTTTTTCATCGAGGACTTCGAATATACGATGAGCGGCAGCACTTCCTTTTTGTAGATTGTAATATGCCGATATTACTGCTTGGGCAGGGGGTATGATACGCGAAAATACTATAACAAAGAATATGAGTACTGCAGGACGTAGTTCTCCATTAATTACCAAACTGCCGCCAAATACTACTATTACGGCCAATATCATAGTGGCAAGCAATTCGATGAGTGGCGAGCCCAATTCTTTTCGTTTCGATACTTTTATCATCCGTTTGGTGTATTCTTGATTTTCTTTTTCAAATCGTTTCGACATTTCGTCTTCCATATTGAACGATTTTATGGCTTTTACTCCAAATACGGCTTCTTCCAATATCGAGAACAGATATCCAAGTTTGTCTTGTCCTTTGGTGGAGTTGCGTTTAAGACTTTGTCCTACCTTGCTGATGATAAATAAACTTATAGGCAATACCACTATGGCAAAGAGTACCATTTTGGGACTGATAAATATCAGCACAAAGGCAAACACTATTATATTTATAGGGTCTTTTACCAGCATTTGCAAGCAGTTGAACACCGACCATTCAATGTCGGCTAAGTCGTTGGATAAGCGGCTTAGGATATCGCCTTTGCGCTGTGCCGAAAAAAAGGATACCGGCAGTATGGTAATATGGTGGTAAAAGTCGTTGCGTATGCGTTCTATCATACCATTACGTATGGGACTTAAAAAGTACATGCCCAAATAGCGCGAACAATTGGATAAAAACGAGCAAGCTATGTAGCCCAATGCCACAAAAAACAAACATTGCCATGTGCCGTGAGTGAGCTTGAGTTGGTATAGTTGCCAAGTAACCCAATCGGTTAATGCTGCTTGGTTGAAACCGAATTCCGGCTCCGACGAAACGGGGTTGCTTACTCCAAACAATAGTTCTATAAAAGGAACTATCATTGCAAACGAAAACAACGAAAAGAACACAAAGCAGATATTGAATAATATGTTGAGTGTTATTTCTTTCGGGAAAAAGCGTAAGTATTTAAATATTCGGAATATATCTTTCATTGGATGATGTTATTTTTTTGTTATTACAAATACTGTTCGTCTGTTTTTTGCACGTCCTTCTTCGGTATCGTTTGGTGCAATGGGATTGGCCGAGCCATAGCCCTTATATTGTATTCTGTCGGGACGTATGCGGTTTTCTATCAAATAGTCGTAAACCGATTTGGCTCGAGCTTCGGATAGTTTAAGATTCGATTCGTCGCTTCCTACATTGTCGGTATAGCCTTCTATATTGGCATGCACTGTAGGATTTTCGCGTAGAAATTGTATAAAAGCATTCATTACAAGCTTGCTATGTTCGGTGAGTTCGTAAGAGTTGTTTTCAAACACTATGTCGTTTATCTGATAACTTCCTCCCACTTCTATGGGGCGTATTTGCATCATAAGTACCGAGTCGGAGGGAAGTTCGTTTTTTTGTGGAAATAGTATCGAACTGAATGAGTAGCCTTCTCGTTTGGCTATAAGTATATAATCGTTTTTGGTGTTCAGCACTGCCGTAAATGTTCCTTCGCTTTCGTTGATGCGGTATATGTCTTTTTCTTTGGCTCCGGCCACAAACAGTTCCAATTCTCCCCCTATGGGATTATCGTTTTCGTCCACCACTTTACCTTTAATAATAGTTACTTTCTGTGGCTTTATGGATGGGTATAAATCAAATTCGAGTATATCCATTCCGCCCTTGCCCGAATATCTGTTCGACGAAAAATATGCTTTATTTCCATCGGTGGATACCCCAAAGTAAAACTCGTCGTTTTCGGTATTTATAGGGTGACCGAAGTTTATGGGCTTTTGCATTCTACTGTCGTTTATGCGTGTATAGTACATATCGTAGCCGCCCAAGCCTTCCCATCCATTCGACGAAAAGTATAGCGATACCCCGTCGGGGTGTATAAATGGCGAGCGTTCGTTGTCTTCGGTATTTATGGCCGGTCCCATATTTTCGGCACGACTCCAATCGCCGTTGGGCAACCTACGTACACGCCAAATATCGGTGCCGCCAAGACCTCCCGGTCGGTTGCTGGCAAAATAAAGATACCTGCCATCGGGACTTATCGATGGCATGGATTCCCATGAGGTGGCGGTGTTTACGTTCATGCCTGCATTTTGTGGCTCGGTCCATTCGCCGTCTTTGTATTCGCTGTAGTAGATATCGCAGTTTTGATAGTTGTTGGCAGTGCGTTCGGTTATCGAAAAGTATAATAGTTTATTGTCGGCGGTCATTGTAAACGTACCCTCGTTTTTGCCCAAATTAAATGGCGGTGCCATACGTCGGCCTTTGTCAAATTTGCCGTTTTTGTTTCTGGTACTTTCTATTATCATAGGCACCTTTGTTTCGAGTTCTTGCTTGTAAAAACTACTGTTATCTTCGTGTTTTACCACATTGCGAGTGTAATACATACGTGCACCGTCGATGGTTTGATATGCCAGATATTCATCCTCTTCGGTCGATACGCCTTCGATATATTGAGGATCGAAAGGAACGGGATTGAGGTAGGCTTTGCTTAGTACGCGCGACCAATAGGCATACGTTTCGGCTTCTTCCAAATAACTATCGTATTTGTTGTCGAAACTTTCGTCGTTCAAGGCAAAGAAGTTGTCGAAATTAATGGCGGCTTCTTCGTATTTTTCGTAGCTGTAGTTTACTATGCCCATATAATAGTGAACTCTTGCATCGGGAAAATCGGGACACAACTCCAATACCTTGCCAAAGTTGCGGTTCATGGCACTGAGGTTTTCTTTTTGGGCGGCTATAAGTCCCAACACAAAGTAAGGTTCAGCCACTTCGGGTTCTTCTTGTACTATCTTTCGCAATATATTGCCACTGCCGGTATACATCCCTTTTTCGAACATTTCGAGGGCTTTGTTGTATTCCTTATAGTTCTTTTTGCTCATCTCTACTTCGCATACCGACTGCGCCGATACACCACAATTAACAACCACAACAAGCAGCAGCAAAACCAATTTTCTCATATATATTATTATATACTATTGTTTATTATCTTGTTAATTAACTGATTAGTATTATACACCAAAGCGTATAAACTTTACAAAGATAAGAAATTTACTTCAAACAAAACGAATATAAACAATAAAAAATCTATGCAATAAATAATAAAGCCCTGCTATATTTTCATACTATAGTAGGGCTTCTTAATTTTCATTGATTCGAACTTTCAAGAAATTTTTCTATTTTCATTTCGGTACTTGAAAAAGTATGCTTTGTTTCATATACCTCACCCGTTGGTTGAAGCAAATCATACTCACACATATTTTATACCCTATTGTCAATCTATTCATGATAGGGTATCACGAGCGCGATGATATACCATCATTTTGTTGTAGATATACAGTCTCTAAAATGCCTCGCGATGTAGATGAATTTTCCTCGGGATGTAGTTGTAACTACTACGTGATGTAGATAAATCTTCCTCGGGAGGGAATTTTTGATAAAAACTCACGTTTGAAATATTCCTACATTCCAAAAAAAATGTAACTTTGCAATCCAGAGCACCCTCACCATCGCACTTCCTACAATATAATAGTACCCTACGAATGCATGTTCAAGGTGCTATAAATGGAATGAGATTTTGTATTGCCTCGCATCAATGATTTCGAACGTCCAACAATGCAAATCGTATCTCTATATCACCCGGAGCCGAAAAGTACATCTCGGTAAATCCCTTTTCGCTGTCGTAGGTAATCACCTCCGTCCATTCGCCTCGTCGGGTTTTGGCCTTGCCGTGGATGATGATCTTGTTTTCAATCTTTTCCACCTCCATCTTGTAACGAAGAAACATCCACTTGTCAAGGAAATCCACACTGCCGATAAACATGCGGGTGTACTTGTTTTCAGACACTATATCCTTAGTAAGTTCCGGAAAAGGAAAGTATTCGAGTACCGAAAGCTTTCGCCAACGCGGCGGATGAAGCCACACATAAGCATCGGTTTCTATCAGCCCCGTGGCTTCCACATCATCAGTATATGGCCACTGTGCGGCAAGATAGTCAGAACTACAATGACCATGATAGGCATAAAACAACTCGTGCTGCGTCGAATCGGCCTCCCAAGGCTTATCGGTAGCCCACATACTTATATACTGCACTTCCTTTTCATTGCCCACGGTGGTCTGCACTTCAAAGAGAAACTCCTTCATC
>JAFZFU010000045.1 GCA_017555745.1 Bacteroidales bacterium | reverse complement strand
GTAAATAGTGGAAATAGTAGTATTGACAATATTGTAGCTTGTGATAGTTACACTTGGATAGACGGAGTTACTTATACCGAGAGCACCAATACCCCTATTTATACTATACCTTCAACAGGAGGTTGCGATAGCGTAGTAACTCTTAATCTTACTATCAATCATAGCACTACCGGCACTGCTATAGTTACTGCCTGTGGTAGCTACACATGGATAGATGGAATTACCTACACACAAAGTACCAACACTCCTACATATACACTTACTGCCGCCAATGGTTGTGATAGCGTGGTAACACTTAACCTTACTATCAACCAGCCTACAACAGGTAGCGATGTACAAGTGGTATGTGATAGCTTTACATGGATTGACGGTGTTACATATACCGAGAGCACCAACACACCTACTTATATACTTACAGCAGTCAATGGCTGTGATAGCGTGGTGACACTTAATCTTACTATCAACCATAGCATAGCTGTAACCGATACGGTAGTAGCCTGTGGTAGCTACACATGGATAGATGGGAACACCTATACACAATCTACCAATACTCCTACTTATACATTTACATCAATAAGTGGCTGCGACAGTGTGGTAACTCTTAACCTCACCATCAACCCAAATACAACCGGCATAGATACACAAGTATCTTGCGACAGCTACACTTGGATAGATGGTGTTACATATACCGAGAGTACCAACACACCTACTTATACACTTACATCTGCCAATGGTTGTGACAGTGTGGTGACACTTAACCTTACTATCAATCTTTCGGTACACGATACCATAGTGGATACTGCCATAAATGAATACATATGGAATGGTACTACCTATACCGAAAGTGGAGTATATATGTACGAAGGTGTAACCGCCACTGGTTGCGATAGTATAGTTACACTTATACTTACAATACAAACCATAGGTATAGAAGGGGTAGATATATTAGAATCACTTACATTCTATCCTAATCCTACAACAGGTATTATCACTTTCAATCGTACTGATATAATAAAGGTAGAAGTGTTAGACGCTGTAGGTAGAATGGTGGCAGTGTATGCAAACTCATATGTAATAGACCTATCCAAGCTAGCTAAAGGCTACTATACCCTTCGTATAACCACCGCAGAGGGCGTGGCTGTTCGCAAGGTTATCCGCAAGTAAGCGGAATAACTAATATTAGTTAACTGATTATCCTATATATGTTACCGGTGTAATGTATATAGGATAATTGGTATTGGTATGCAGGCATTATACTTATGGCAATTTCTAAAAATTGCTTTGTAGGTGATTTGTGGAATTTTCTTAGGAAGATTTCTAGTTTCTCTTGCCCCATCATAGCGGGCTATGCGACCCTAAAAGAAATAGAAAGATTTCGGCAAAAAAACGTAAAGCATGCAAAAGTTCTTTTATTCCATGATAATATTTCCTAGAACGTGGAATTTTTAGAAGTTGCCTTATATTACTTCAATTCTATCACTTCGCCAATCATTGGGTTTATTACGTTGATGGAGTCGGCTTGCATCTGTTCGATATTGCGGTTGGGTTCGTCCCATGGGTGTTGCGATAGTGCAAACTTCAGGTGGTGTCCCGTAAGCACACGTTTGGCGTTAAGGTCTTTGGCTGCCTGTGTCATAAGTTCGGGCATTAGGTGTATGTATTTCCAGTTTTCGCTGTACTGTCCGTTCTCCATTATTGCCAGGTCTATATCGGGAAAACGGTTGCCTATCTCTTTAAAGTGTCGGCCGTAGCCACCGTCGCCGGCAATATATATTGTGTTTGAAGGCGATACCAGCATATACGATGCCCATAGCGTTATATTTGGTTTTAAGGCACGGTTGGAGAAGTGTCGGGCGGTGAGGCAGTGTATGCTTATGCCGTCGGCAAGGGTGGCATCTTCGTCCCAATCCATTTCTATAATGTTGTTTACGTCAAACTTCCAGTATTCGAAGTGTTGTCCTACACCAAGCGGACATATCACTTTGCCTATACGTTGTCGCAACTCTTTTACGGTTTTGTAGTCGAGGTGGTCCCAATGGTCGTGGGTTATTATCAGGTAGTCGATATCGGGAATATCGGCGGGCTTGTAGCTGTCGGTGCCTTTGAATGGTTTTTGTATAAACGATACTGGCGATGCGGTGTAAAACACGGGGTCTATAAGATAACGCTTGCCGTCCAGCTGTATGAAGTACGATGAGTGGCCGAACCATACTATCACATTGGTGTTGCTGTCTAAACTGTGTAGGTCGGTCTTCACTGTGGCTACCGCCATAGGTGGTTTGGTATTGGCGTTCTTGTTTCGTATAAGGTTTATAAAGCTCGTACTTTTCTTGTCCTTGCCGGTAAACTGCGGAGTGGCTTCGCGGTTATGAAACTTTCCGTCGCGGTAGTTGGGCGATGCTTCGATACGTTTAAGACGTTCGCCTCGCGGTTGTTTGCCAAAGTTTTTTTGATTCATGAAACCAAACACACCGCCGGTGAGCATTGCCAATACGATGATAGATATTTTCATTGTCGTTCTCCTTTTCTTTTTCATATTATGCGCGTGGTGCAGTTAGTTTTCCAAAAAGTTTTTGGCGGTGGCTATCAGTTGCGGGTCGCAGTTTAGTATCTCGGCTATGCGTAAAGCCTCGTGTGGCACATTGTCGGAGGTGTCTTCCTGCAGGGTATAGTCCATATATTGGTTTATGTTTTGTGGTGTTATGGTGCCTGTTATCTCGCTGTCGGCAAATCCTTTTACACGTAGTTTGCGGCAGTCTATGCCAAGCCGGCTGTAGTGTGTGGTTATTAGTGTGTAGCTGTCTTTGTCATTCATGGTCGAGGCTATGGCCTGCACTATGGCTTTACCCTCGGTGGGGTTGGTGGTGCGTGCCGGCTCGTCGATGAGTATCATCATTTTAAAACGTCGGCTGTCTTGTATCACTTCGTTTATTTTCAGTATCTCGCTTGCGAATGACGATAGGCCGTTCATTTCGTTTTGTTCGTCGCCTATGCAGAATACCACTTTGTCCACCAATGATATATTGGCACTCTTGGCTGGTACAAAGAAACCAAATTGTGCCAACATCTGTGCTATGCCCATGGTTTTAAGTAATACCGTTTTGCCGGCCATATTGGCGCCGGTTATCAAACATACGCCTTCTTTGATGTCTATATCAATGTTTTGATAGCGTTGTTTACGTTCGGTAAGTGCGTGTTTCAATCGTGGGTTGAATAGTTCGGTATATGCTGTGTGTGTGTGGTTTGTGTCGGGTTTGCTCATTTGCCATTTTATGGCTTGTTCGGCTTTGGCTATACTTAGGTCTATGTAGGCAAGGCGTTCCAGTGCGGCTTTCAGCATAAGGGTGTGTCTGCTTAGCTTGTCTGCCAATGTTTTACGCACCTCTTCTTCTATGCTTTGGTTTAGGTTATAGATTTCGGTTATCTGTGCCTCGTAGTCGGATATTTCGCTTTCCGACAGTGTGGTACGTATGTCGTTAAGTTTGTTGGATAGTTGTTTTAGGTTGTTGCGTACCTCGCCAAGACGTGGGTCATAACTTTCGTATATATAAAAATGAGCTATATTGTTGCGGTCGGGGTCGAGAATCGACAGCACTTCCGATAGGTCGGGAACTAGAAAAAGGTGTTTTAAACCAGCCTCTTCCGATAGTGCGGATATTTCAATGCTCAGTAGTGCAAGGTTTTTAACTTCAAATAGTTGCACATCGTCAAGGAGGTCACCGTTTTCGATATTGAGTATGGTTTGCTTTATGTTGTGTATGCCGCCGAGTTTGTGTTGTATCTTACTTATAAGTTTTTGTGTCTCGCTGTTGAGCATCTGTTGCAATATCTCTTCCACAAAATTCCATTCCAATTCCAAATCTTGTGGCCTGGTTTGCCAACGTAGGTTCATAAGGTAGTTGCGACCCACGCCGGATTGTATGTTCAACTCGTCGATACAATATTTAAATCCGTTTTCTATGGCCAATACATCTTTCAGTAGCATAATTTTCTTTCTTTATTTTGTTTCAACAATATGATATATGTGATTGTTTGATAGTTATTGTTTTATCTTGCACACGTCCCACGTTGGCACTCCCAAAGCCTCTGACAATCTAAGGCATGCATCGTCCGAGTCGATGGTGTAGCCGTGTGGCGATGTGGGGTTGAGGCATACTGCCACAAGTTTTGATTGTTGCAACACTTGTATGCGTCCGCCTTTTTTAGTGTAAGCGGCATATACTTCGGGTGTTACAAACAGTTTGGTAAAGTCGCGAACTATAAGTGTTTGCTCGGCAATGTTTTTCTTGGTGCTCAGATATTTTAGCAGTTTGTCGCTTACGGCACCCGACACATAAAGAGTGTTGCCATGGCTGAATATGTCCTGTGTGCTTTTTTCGAGTAGGAACACCGATGGTATTTCGAGGTCGTGAATCATGCCATCGTTGTCCACCGCCCACAGTCCTGCAGTATGTTGCGATAGGCGGTTGGCGAGTTCGTGGTTTTCAATAGCCGGAAGGTTTATTAGGTCGAATGTGAAGCGTGTTTTTACTATCAATTGCCTTATGTTTGGCGACACTGCTGCTCCGGTGCATAGTATCATGGCATCGGTTACCGATGGCGATGCCAAACTCATGCGGCTCAATGCTCCGTCTATAATTGTGATGTCTATATTGTTATTTTCGAAGGCGTTAATCTGTCGGCGTAGTTTTTCGGTGGTGCCTGCCCCCGATAGCAACACTTTGCCGCTACATAGCACTTCGGCGGTTATCAATCTGCCGAGGGCTGTGCGTTCGGTGTCCACATCTATTACCTTCGATAGCAGTTGGCGTGTGTTGTAATGCTTCTCGGAGGTGATGAATTGCATGCCTTCGTAGAGCGTTATTTCGGGTTTGTGGCTGCCAAACACTTGGTCAACTCTTTCGCCATCAATACCTATCGATGTTACAGCCGTTTTTATACCCATGTTTCTAAGGCGGCTCAAAACATAGTTTAAACACACGGTTTTGCCGGTATTTTTGTCCATGCCTACAATGGATAGGCTTTTATATTTCTGCAAATCAGCTATAAATGGCATTGTTATATAATGTTTCGAATATGCAAAAATACTATTTTTTTGCGAAGAGTGCAAATACTTTTCCTTTTGTCATGCTTGTCGGCCGAAGAGGGGAGAAGTATACATATCGTTTTAAATGTTAAACAGGATCTGTAAATGTTAAATACGGCTCGAAAATTCCTCCCGATGTTATTGAATTTTCCTCTCGATGGAAAGTAAAAACCTTCCCGATGTTTTGCTAAAAACATCGGGAGACTTTTTTTATACCCTACCGTCGAGTGCGCGAAACCCCTCTGTGGATAAATTTTTGGTATACCATCGCGCAAAACACACCCGGTAATGAATTATTGGAAAATAAACCATTCTTGATAATCAGTCTGTTGTGGTGATAACTCTTTTAGAGGGCGATATTTGTGCCGTTGTGGTATGTGGGATATGAAATACGCTCGTTTTTGAGTTAAATCGAAGAGTGTTAATATATGATAATTTGTAGAATGGTGTTAAAATGAAAAAGCACCCTAATTGCTATGGAGTGAAATATTATTGATAAAAAACGGGACAATTCTTTGCTATTATAATATTATTGTGTATCTTTGCGGTGCAGATAGAAAAGATATCAAAATCGTAATAAACTGTAAAGTAGTACTTTGGTGTAGAATGGATGATACATATAATACTGTGTTATTATGGAGAATGACTATTATATAAAATGTTGGAAACATTATTTCGACTTTAAGGGCCGTGCGCGACGCTCCGAGTTACTTATTTTCATAGCTATAAATAGGACAATTCACACTTTAGGGTATCGAATATCAGAAGTCGAAGGACTGAATGAGTATCTCTCGATGGCTATACTTGGTTTTGTGGTATTATTTGGGTTATGTTCGTTTATTCCCGAAATAGCAGTATGCGTACGTCGTTTGCACGATATAGGCCAAAGCGGCTGGTGGTTATTCATACCTGCGATATTGGGTGTGACATCGGTGTTTTTTTCTATTGTGTCCAAAACGAATGTTTTAGGCACTATATGCTTTATGGCTTATTTTGTGTCGCTTATTTGTTTTCTTGTTTTGTTTTTGAAGGATAGTAAACCCGGCGAAAATAAGTGGGGGCTCAATCCGAAAGAAGAAAACAATTTGTCGCAAAATACCAATTAAAGAAACATAATTTATTCACTAATTAATATTTATTATTATGAGATGGTTTATTAAATGTATTCGTCAGTATTCTGACTTCAACGGCAGAGCTCGCCGCAAAGAGTTTTGGATGTTTAGTCTTGTACAATTCATTCTTGGTCTGATTTTATTTACAGCAGATGTTATACTGTTTGTTTTGCCAAGCGATGCTTTTCCGATATTGACAATGTTATATGTAACGTTTGCTTTCTTTCCATCGTTAGCAGTAGCTGTACGTCGGTTGCATGATATCGGAAAAAGTGCATGGTGGTATGTAAAAGTTTGTCTGACAATATATGTAGTAACTATTGTGTTAGCAATTCTGTTTGCAATTGGAGGTGTTTACTCAATAGATATTTTAACATATATCAGTATGGCTATTTTTATGGTGATGTATATAGGTAGTTTAGCATGGGTTATTGTTGTATTCTGCAAGAATAGTGAGCCAAACGAAAACAAGTGGGGGCTTAATCCCAAAGACTCTTCTACTCCCGAGGAAGATATAGTAAACATAGATTGTTTTAAATACTTTGTCAAATGTTTTAAACAATATGTTGATTTTCATGGCAGAGCCAGTCGTGCGGAATTCTGGATGTTTTTCGGTGTGTGCTATATGGCGCAACTTGTTTTTTCTATAGTAATGAATGTTAGTCAAGGTGTTTCTGTAGATGCTGTAAATCCAATATCACTGATTTATTTAGTATACCTTATGGTGATCTTTATTCCATCGTTGGCCGTTGGAGTGCGTCGTTTACACGATATAGGTAAAAGTGGATGGTATTTGGCCGGTGCTCTTATATTAGCTGTTATATTGGCTTTTGCAATCGGTTTAGCAATAGCTTTCAAATCGAATGTAGTGGCAATTGTATCAATGATCTTACTCATTGCTTTAATTCTTGCTTTCTATATAGTACCTGCGCTTAAAGGTCAACCGGGCGAAAATAAGTGGGGTCCTAACCCAAATGAAGAAAACAATTTATCGGAAACTATTAACGAAAACACTATAGAATAAAAGACAAAAATATAGGTGGCAGAAAGGCCACCTATATTTGTTTTTGGCCTCGTTGTAAAATAAATTCCACAAAAAGTTGGGAAAAGTCAATAAATAAGAGTATCTTTGCATTGCGATTTTTGTGTCGAGACTTGATGCTTTTGTCGCTTAAATTTGTTTATATATAGCTTGCGTTCAGGTTGTTTGTAAGCAAATAAGTAGTGTAACGAATAAATATTTATATGAATAAAGTTCAAGTAAATTCAGAAATTGGAAGGCTAAATGCCGTGTTATTGCATCGTCCGGGCATCGAAATAGAACGTATGACCCCGGAAAATGCAGCCAAAGCTTTGTATAGCGATATTCTGAATAAATCTATAGTTGATAAAGAGTATAATCGTTTTGCAACGGTGTTGTCGAAATGGACAAAAGCATATTTTGTTGTCGACCTATTGGAAGAAATACTCAAAGATGAAACTGTAAAAAACAACCTTGTAGAGCAATCGTGCAAACTCGATGGTTGCGAATTTTTGAAAGAAGAATTGTTGTTGCATACTCCTTCGCAGTTGGCCAAAGAACTTATCGAAGGCTTTGCCTATCGCCAAGCTGTCGACCCCGACAAATATCAAGAAGACCGATATATATTGAAACCTTTGTATAATTTGTTTTTCACTCGCGACGCGTCGTCCACAGTGTTCAATCGTGTGCTTATCCACAATATGTCCACCGATGTTCGCGAACGAGAGATACTTATATATAACGCCATATTTACCAATTATTTTGGGTGCGAAACTCTTTCTACACGAGGCTATGCCATGGATGCCCGCACCGAAGGCGGCGATGTGCTTATAGCTCGCGAAGACACTTTGTTTATAGGCAATGGCGGTCGCACCAACACCAAAGGTATTCAATATTTGGCCGAAACCTTTGCCAAAGAACGCTCTAAGTTCAATATCTTGGTGCAAGAGTTGCCTCAAAGTCCCGAGTCGTTTATACATTTGGATATGGTGTTCACTTTTTTGGGAACACATCAATGTATGGCCTACGAGCCTTTGATAATGAAAAACTCATATTATAGTCAATACAAAACCACATATATAGCTATCGATAACGGCAAGATAACTTACCACGAAAAGCCTAACTTTATAATTGGTGCCCGCGATTTGGGTTTCGACTTGAATCCTGTTTTTTGTGGCGGCGCCGACTATTGGAATCAGCAACGCGAACAATGGCATAGCGGTGCCAACTTCTTTGCTTTGGGCGAAGGTAAGGTGATAGGCTATCAACGCAACACCAACACCATAGAGGCTATGGATAAAGCCGGTTTTGCTGTATTGGATGCCGACGATATATGTCAAGGTAAGGTGGATATGAACGACTACGAAAAATTTGTAGCCACATTTGCAGCTTCCGAATTGCCACGTGGTGGCGGTGGTGCACGCTGTATGACTATGCCTATAAATAGAAATGAAGTGGATTGGAATAAATAAAATATAAATTAATAATACACAATGAAAAAGTATCATTTGATTAATAACATACTTGGATGGGGCGTATGCCTTATTGCTTGTATTGTTTATTTGGTGACTGCCGAACCCACAGCCAGCTGGTGGGACTGCGGCGAATATATTGCTACTGCCGACAAACTTCAAGTAGGTCACCCTCCGGGAGCACCCACATTTCAATTGTTGGGACGCTTCTTTACTATGTTTGCTTCGCCCGAATCGGCAGCGTATGCCGTTAACGCAATGTCGGGTATATCAAGCGGTTTCACTATCTTGTTCTTGTTTTGGACTATTACATTGTTTGGCAAAAAGATAACCAAAATTACCGAAGATAACATAAAAGACAGCAAGATGTGGGCTGTATTTGCCAGCGGTATAGTTGGTGCTATGGCTTACACTTTCAGCGATACATTTTGGTATTCGGCTGTGGAAGGCGAGGTATATGCCATGTCGTCGTTCTTTACAGCTGTGGTATTTTGGGCCATACTTAAATGGGAAGAGCAGGCCGATAGCCCTCATTCGCTTCGTTGGCTGATACTTATAGCATTCCTTATAGGAGTGTCGATAGGTGTGCACTTGCTAAACCTTTTGGCTATTCCGGCTATTGTTTATGTATATTATTTCAAAAAATATCCCAAAACAACTACCAAAGGGTTCATCATTTCGGGTGTATTATCAGTAGTGTTGTTGGCTGTTATATTGTTCGGTATCATACCGGGAATAGTGTCGTTGGCCGGCAATTTCGAAGTATTCTTTGTCAACTCTATAGGTATGCCGTTCAATAGCGGTACAATTATATTCTTTGTATTGCTGATAGCTGCAATAGTGTTCGGACTATGGTGGAGCCGCAAAAAAGGCAAAGCGGTGCTTAATGCTTCGGTGTTGGCTTTCTTGTTCTTGGTAATAGGATACTCCACTTTCTTTATATTGATTATCCGTTCCAATGCCAATACACCTATCAACGAAAATGCCCCCAAAGATGCTGTGGCATTGCGTGCTTATTTGGGTCGTGAACAATATGGTTCTACTCCGTTGTTCACAGGTCAGTACTATACTGCCAAGAACCCCACAGGTGTAAAAGAAGGATACACCAAATATGTTAAAGGCGAAGAAGAATACATACCTGCCGGAAAGGCAATAGAATATACATACGATGAAAAGCATTGTGGTGTGTTCCCTCGTATGTATAGCTACGACCCATCGCGTCCTTATCACGTACAGTTCTATAAATATTGGATAGGCAAAAATCAAAATGATGAACGTAAGCCTACCTTTGGCGAAAACCTTACTTATTTCTTCCGCTATCAAGTAAACTTCATGTATTGGAGATACTTTATGTGGAATTTTGTAGGTCGCCAAAACGATATTCAAGGACATTACTTCAACAACGATGGTAGCCGCGACTATATGAACGGCAATTGGATTTCGGGTATCAAATTTATCGATGAGGCTCGCCTTGGACCTCAAGACAATCTGCCCGATCATTTGGCAAGCAACAAGGGGCGTAACACATACTACTTCTTGCCGTTGCTATTGGGTTTGGTAGGTTTGTTCTATCATATAAAGAAAAACAACAAAGATGCTTTCATCGTATTCTTATTGTTCTTTATGACAGGTTTGGCCATCGTGGTATATTTGAACCAACCTCCTAAACAGCCTCGTGAACGTGACTATGCCTACGCTGCTTCGTTCTATGCTTTTGCTATATGGATAGGATTGGGAGTGATGGCATTGGCCGATTGGTTGACTAAGATAAAAGGTGTAAAACACTGGGTAAGTACAGTGGTTGTGTTCTTGGCAACACTGATAATGGTTCCCGGCCTTATGGCAAAAGAAAACTGGGACGACCACGACCGCTCCAACAGATATCCTGCTCGCGACTTCGCTCAAAACTATCTTAAGTCGATAGGCAAAAACGGTGTGCTTATCACCTTTGGCGACAATGATACTTTCCCATTGTGGTACACCCAAGAAGTGGAAGGTACTCGCACCGATGTACGTATCTTGAACTACACTCTTTCGGGAATGTATTGGTATGTGGAACAATTGTTCAATAAACTGTACGACTCCGACGCTTTGCCGTTCACTCTTCCAAAAGAATATTATGGCTTGGGCAAAGATCAAGTGTTCTTGCAAGACCGCAGCACTAACTACATAGAAGTAAGCGAATTGTTGAAACTCGTTAAGGAACACCCCGAACAGTTTACAGCTCTTTATGGCAATGGCGAAAAGGTGGTGGTATTGCCTACACGTCGTTTCAAAGTTACTTTGGATACTGCCGACTTGGTGGCTCGTGGCGTTGTTACTTCCGAACAAGCCAAAACTATGCCTACCGAGATACGTTGGGAAGTAAACCGCGAAACATTGTATCGTCATCAACTGATGATGCTCGACCTTATAGGTACCAACAAGTTCCGTCGCGACATCAATATCATGAACCCAAGTTATATAAAAGACGTATATCCTTTGGTGAACACCTATTCGATACAAGAAGGTATGGTATACAAACTTACTCCATATCCGGTATTTGGCGATGCTAAGTTTAACTCCGAAAAATCGTATAACTACTTTATGAATGGCGATGGTGAACCATTGAAATGGGGTAACCTCAATTCGCCTGATGTATATATCGAAAATACGGTTACGCTCAATTCGGCTATAGTACAACGTCAGACCTTTGGAGTGCTCGCTCAGCAGCTTATCGAAGAAGGTAAACCCGAAAAAGCCAAAGATATGTTGATGCAAGCCGAAACACATTTCCCGAAGGAAAACTTCCCATTGGATAAGTATTCGATATTCTTCATCAAATTATATACCGATGTAAATGATACTGCAAAAGCAGCTCAGTATTTTGATGATATATTGAATATGTATGAACAAGACTTGGCTTACTATTCGCAGTTTAAAGGTGCCAAAGCACGTGGAGTATTAGGCAATATGCAAGAAGCCGCACAAGCAGTATACATCTTGCAAACCAATGCCGAACGTACTCTTAAAGATACCGAACGTGCTGCCAAAGCCAAAGCCGTTTTGGATAAATACATCGGTGTTTTGGGACGCTAATAAAATCTTACTTGGTATTAAATAATAATTGTAAAGCCGTAGCACAATTCTGTACTACGGCTTTATTGTTGAAATATGTCTATAAACTTTTAGAAACCAGAGATGAGATAAGCATATAATCAAGTTGGATTATAGGTCAAAACATTACATCTAATTTATATAAATGTATGTTTTTGTTTCCGTAATTGCCAAACTTTTGGGTTGTAATTGTAATCATTACAATGCAAATTGCATACTTCTAAGTTCCCTATTTTTTCCTATTTAAAGCATCAACATTATAAATACTTCCAAGCATTGCCACACCACCAAAATTCAACTCTCTCAGATATTGAATCTTATCCAATGTTATCCCACCTAAAGCTATAACCTTTTCATCGATTATTCCAACTTTCGAGGCATTCAATAATTCGTCGTTTGTAAATGCTGATTTATACCCAACTTTAGAAATACTATCAAAAATAGGACTCAAAAACAGATAGT
This sequence comes from Bacteroidales bacterium, assembly GCA_017555745.1. GTDB lineage: Bacteria > Bacteroidota > Bacteroidia > Bacteroidales > P3 > HGM05376. The sequence goes on along the minus strand of JAFZFU010000045.1, from coordinate 2,422 downwards.
CATAACAGTTCTTATACCGTTTCACTTCTTCAAATGAATGGCAGGAACGTGTTTTGATTCCGCTATATCCTTCAGGCAACGTAGTAACATTTTTGTTGATATGAATACCTTTCAAAGAGAACTCAAAATATAGTTCAGAATAATCGTGAACAACAATTTTTGCTCTTTTGGTTGCAGATAATTCTGCCAACAATTTTTTACATTCGTCAATATCTGAATCAGGTTTTCGCAAGTGAACAGAGTCTACACCGTTATCAAGCAATGTGTTGATAATACGAACATCTTCATCAACAACCTTTGGTGATGTTATTGCAATAATTTTCATTTATTTTAATTTCTCAATTATCAAGTCGGCGACTTTCTTTCCTGAAAGAAGCATACCTCCAAAAATAGGACCCATGCGAGGAGTTCCACTTACAGCGGAAGCAGCCATGCCACACACAAAAAGACCCGGATAAATCTCTTTTGTACCGTTTACCACTTCTTCTTCGCCTGATACAACATCCAACGAACGCTCTCCTATAACAGCACCTGTGTCGGTGGCAAGTTTTATACCATTCTTACGAGCCACAGTACTACACATTTCGCTATCGTGTCCTGTGCCATCTACAACACATTTTGCCATAATATTAAGAGGGTCGACGTGCATTCCCTCTCGCAAAACTGGTGTCCAATTCACTACTACTCCACTTACTACATTGTTTTTGAAAACAACATCTTCAACCGAATAACAATTGAATATTGTTGCTCCTTCATGAACCGCTTTGTATAACAATGCCGAAGTGCTTTCTACCGAATCCATTACATATAGATTGTCGCTATATTGTTCGTAGTTAATATCAAATTCTTTGATGATATGAAGAGCTTCTTTTTGAACCACTATCTGATTGAACATCATAGCACCACCCCACATGCCACCACCTGGCGACAACTTTCTGTCGAATTGTGCAACTTTCAATCCTGCTTTTGCAAGATAATAAGCTGCCACTATTCCAGAAGGACCGCCTCCGACTATGGCAACATCTAAATCTAAATTTCTTTCCAACTTATTGAAATAGGTACTTATAATACCGTGAGAAACATTTTTTTCAATCATATTTTTGTGTTTTAATATATGTGAATTACTTAATTATTTTCTATTGTTATCGTTCGTTTTCATCCAATATTTTTACTATATCGCGCATTTCCCTTATTGGGTTTTCTGCATTAATAATGCTACCACTCAAAGCTATTCCAAATAGTCCGAGGTTGAGCAACTGAGAAATATCTTCTTTGCCTATACCACCTATACCCACAATTGGAATATTGATGTTCATATCTTTCATTTTCAGAATAATATCTTTATATCCATCATATCCGAGTATTGGGGCAAGATTCTTTTTTGTAGTTGTATATCGAAATGGACCACAACCAAAATAATCAGGTGCAACACCCTTAAAGTTCAACATAATATCTTCGAAAGAATTTACAGTACCGCCTATTATAAATGAATCGCCAAGTATTTTTCGTGCATCAGCAATGGGCATATCATTCTTGCCAAGATGCACACCGTCTGCTTTTATTTTTTTGGTTAGCAATACATTGTCGTCAACAATAAAAGTTGCACCATACTGTTTACACATTTCTTGTATTACAATGGCGTTTTTTTCCAACAAATATTCGTCTGTCTCTTTCATTCTCAATTGTATCCACCTACAACCACCTTCCAATGCCATACGAGCCGTATCTATATAAGAATACTTCTCGGTATAGTGGGTTATGAATTGTAATCTGCAATTATTTAACATCATCGTTCAATAGTTTTTATAGGATTAAAACCGTGGTTTATCGGACCATATCCTTCGCCAATCTTATATTCAGCTCCATAAATAATAGCTTGTTCAACATATTTTTTAGCAGATTTTGCTGCCAACGTCAAATCATCTTCTTTTGCAAGAGCAGCAGCAAATGCCGATGATAAAGTACAACCTGTACCGTGAGTATTCTGAGTTTCAACTCGTTTGGATGACAGTGTAGTCATTGTGCCATTTTCAGCATTGTAGAAATAGTCCACAAGATAATCTCCATCAAGATGACCTGCTTTCAAAAGCACAGACACGCCGCTATTGTCAGACAACCTACGAGCCACTTTGTCAAAATCCTCTTCACTCGAAATTTTGCAACCTACAAGTATTTCTGCTTCAGGTATATTTGGTGTCACAACACGAGATAGTGGTATCAGTCTATGTTTGATTACCTCGATAGCATTTTCCTCTATCAGCCTGTACCCCGAAGTTGACATCATAACAGGGTCTACCACAATATTTTTAACTTGATATTTCTCTATCATATTCGCCACAATGTTCACCACCTCCAACGAATACAACATACCTATCTTTATTGCATCAGTTCCAATATCAGAAAGCACAGCATCAATCTGCCC